>JBJTUF010000123.1:0-16409 GCA_046080565.1 Cuspidothrix sp.
TTCTTAAATCCTGTTGACATTACTTAGATACAGCGGCTAAATGGGTTCTCTCTTAAGCTACCTTGAGTTGTGTCACTTGAACATCCTCCCACATATCTAATAAATCCCCTTGTCAATAGGGTTTGAGATGCGCTAACCCTGAGGAAAATAGCAACCTAACACCTCCAAATCCCACTAACGAAATTTCACCCCAATTTACTACCTATATTTTAGATATGGGAGATGGAATTACTATTTCTGGACAACGCCCACCAGGAGTATACCGTTTAGGAGTTGGTGATTCAATTGCTTTGAATGTGCAACGCTTTCCTGATTTAAGTTTTCAAGCCACAATTAATCGAGAGGGTAATATTGTAGTTCCTCTATTGGGAATAGTGTCTTTAGCAGGTTTAACTTTACCAGAAGCAGAAGCAAAAGTTCGCTCTCTATTAGATCGTTATATTATTAATCCCATCACTCTTTTATCACTCGTTGCACAGAGACCAGACTTTGGTATTCAAACCTCTATTGATGTGGATGGTAATATTTTTATTCCACAAGTTGGAAAAGTAGCCGTTAAAGGTTTGACTTTGCAAGAAGCAGAAACAAAAATCCGTTTAGCTATGACTAAAGCTAAAATTGCTACAGATCAAATTATCACTGTGTCTTTAGCAGCAATGCGTCCTGTCCAATTAACAATTACTGGGGAAGTATTTCGACCCGGTATATACTCTGCGTCAGCAGGTATGCCCAAAATTACTGATATTTTACCCTTGGCTGGGGGTTCAACTGCCAAAGCAGATTTACGCCAGATAGAAGTACGTCGTCATCTTACTGATGGTTCAGTTATTGCCCAAAAAATTGATTTATATGCAGCCTTACAAAATGGGGGGACAATACCTAAATTACGTTTACAAGATGGTGATGCTATTATCATTCCACAAAGGGAAATTGGGACAGATAAAGGTTATGATCGAAACTTAATTGCTCGTTCTAATTTGGCCATCCCACAGATTAAAGTACGAATCTTGAATTATGCGGCCGGAGGAATTGTTACCCAGTCTCTTCTCAATGGCAGTAATTTCATAGATGTTTTGGGAGGTATTCCTCTGAATACAGCAAACTTACGTGATATTGCTTTGGTTCGTTTTGATCCAGAACAAGGTAAAGCTGTTACACAAAGGTTAGATGGGAAAAAAGTATTAGCTGGTGATGCTTCCCAAAATGTAGCTTTACAAGATAATGATGTGATTGTTGTCGGTCGAAATTTTGTCGGTAAACTGACGAATTTGCTCAATACCATTACCCAGCCCTATTTTAATGTTCAGTCTTTTATTCGCTTTTTTGAAAACTTTGGTAGTGGTTTATTTGGTGGTAGTAATAATTCACGATAAATAATCAGATAGTTTATGATCAATAGTTCAGTTTTAATTCAGTTTTTAATTACTAATTAACCATTATCTATTACTTTTATGACTCCACCAATTGTTAAACGTTATTTAATTGCTTTTGATAAATATAAGTGGGTTGGATTAGCCACTTTTAGCCTAGCAGTAATTGGTGCAACAGTAGTATCTATGAAACCAGATCCACCTGTTGTTTACTTCGCTATAGGTGAGTTAACCTATACTGAACCTACTATATCTTTCTCTAAAACTGGATCAGAAATTCAGATACAAGGTAGAGAATTAAATGAAACAACTTTATTATCAGATGAAGTTATTCTGTCTGTGGCTAAGAAACTCAGAGGTGATGCACGTAAAATTGTTAAAAATATCAATATCAAGTTACCAGATAAAGATAAAAGCGGCAAACCAACATCTCCAACTATAGCCGTGGGATATAAGGACAGTGATGAAAATAGAGCTAAGGAAGTATTGCAAGAATTAATGCAAGCAATGGTGAAGTTGAGTGGAGATATTAATACTGGTAGATTAAGAGCGATTATTACCAAGGTTAATGAGCGTTTACCACAGGTAAAAAAAGAATTAGAAAGTGCAGAAAGAAAATTAGAGCAATATGATCGTTTGGAACGACCGGCGATATTAGCCGCAGAAAATGGAAGCTTATTACGTGAAATGACTAATATTCAGGTTCAAAGACGGCAAATTGGCTTCACAATTGCTGGTATTGATGCCCAAATTAAATCTCTAGAAAGTAAGTTGGGATTAACAGTAAATCAAGCTTATATTGCTTCAGCTTTGAGTGCAGATCCTATTATTGGTAATTTGCGATCGCAAATTTATGAGGTTGAATCACAAATGGCCACTCTTAGGAAAGATTTGCGACCTGAACATCCAACAATGGTACAGTTACAGCGTCAAAAAGATGCCTCCGAAGAATTGTTAACAGCGCGAGCGGCGGAGGTTTTAGGTGGTGCTGGTATAGCTGCTCCTCTTCAGGGCAATTTAAGAGGGATTCGGACACAAAGCAGTTTAGATCCAACTAGACAGGCATTAGCTAATCAAATGGTGGCTTTGCAAACTCAAAAGGAAACACTCGAACAACAACTTAAACAACAAGCCCAACAAGAAGAAAAACTACGGAGAGATTACGCCCTTATTCCCAATAAGCAATTAGAGCGATCGCGCTTAGAGCAAACAATTGGGTTAAAAAAAGCTATTTACGACCAAATACAGGCTAAACTGACCGATGCTAAAGCCGCAGAAGCAGAAACCGTATCTAGTTTAACTATTTCTGCTATGCCCACAGTTCCTCCTCCAGTCATTAAACCTAAGAATGTACCTGTAACAATAGCTATGGGTTCTGTGGCTGGTATAGTTCTGGGTGGAGGAGTGATCTTTTTATTAGGTTCTCTAGAGGGAATTTTCAAAACCAAGGAAGATATTCGCAACAGTCTCAAGGAAAAAGAAGTGGCACTATTGGGCGAATTACCAATTATGTTATTGAATGATTTGAATCCAGAGATTTTACCAGCAATTATTCCTGCGGATTCTCCCTATTTAGAATTTTATGAAAAATTCCGCAGTAATTTGCGCCGCATTGGTGGCAAAGACTTCAAAGTATTGATGATTAGTAGCGTTAATAGTCAAGAAGGCAAAACAATCAGTGCCTATAATTTAGGCATTGCAGCCGCCCGTGCTGGTAAAAGAACCTTGATTATGGAAATGGATTTGCGATCGCCATCCAATGCCACATCCTTGAACGTCAATCTTGATACTGAAATAGGTTTAGAACCCCTACAGTATTATTCCAGCTTAAGCGAATGTATTCGTATCGTTCCAGATGTGACAAATTTATACATTATTCCTAGTCCTGGATCTGTCCGCCATTCCGCCGCTATTATAGAATCTAGCGAAATGAAACGCCTCATGGAAGATGTACGACAGCGTTATGATTTAGTAATATTAGATACTAGCACTCTCAGTTTTTCCAACGATCCATTGTTAATTCAACCCTATAGTGATGGTATGGTGCTAGTAACTAGACCCAATTATACACAGGAAAATTTACTCAGTGAAACCATTAATCAATTAATGGATTATGAGATCAACCTCTTGGGAGCTATTATTAATAGTGCTGATATCCCCGTAAAATTACCTGAACCACCCCCAGAGGAAACCATTATGCATATACCAGAACTAGAACTGGAACTGGAACAGGTAGAGTCAAAAAATTAAAACTTGTTCGTTGTCAGTTGTGAATTTTCAGTTGCCAGTTGTTTCCTTGTTCGTTGTTATTTCTTCTACTCCCACCTCTTGCCTCTTGCCTGTAACCTTTCACCTATTCCCTATTAAATAGGGCAAAAATTGTCCCTACGAAAAAACCTCCCAGATGCGCCCAGTAAGCGACACCTCCAGTTTCTACACTCATATTAGCTGCTGCCTGGAGACTGGCAAAACCAGAGATCAAATTCTGAACAAAGAAAATACCAATAACTATTAACGCAGGAACATTGATGGTAGTAATAAAAAAACCTAAAAATACTAAAGTAGTAATTCTTGCTTGGGGAAACCAAATTAAATAAGCACCTAAAACTCCTGAAATTGCTCCACTTGCGCCCAAAGAAGGGATATCAGAATAAATACTAATAAACCATTGACAAAGAGCAGCTAAAGCACCACAGGTTAGATAAAAACATAGATATTTAAAATGTCCTAATCGGTCTTCAATATTATTACCGAAAACCCAAAGATAGACCATATTAGATATTAAGTGCCACCAACCTCCATGTAAAAACTGTGAAGTAAATAAAGTCGTCCATTCCTCCGGCCAATTAGTGGTTAATTCTTGAGGTATGACAGCATACAATTGAAAAAACCGTTCTAGTTGTACATTTGACAAACTCAGTTCATGGAAAAAAACTAGAACATTCATCCCTATTAACCCATAGGTGAAATATGGGGTAATCCTGGTGGGGTTTTCATCATAAAGGGGAAACACAAATATTGTTCCTAATCATTACTAATCAAACTATAACTCTGAATAGGGAAAATTTGAAAGTATGAGTTAAGCACCTGAGAAAAATTAATTGTATATTTTGGAAATAAAAATCTCTCTAGTGCTTATCTGTTCCTTTCTGTTCGCTGCTATAATTTACAAAAGATTGGCTGATTCGTAGAGTCTTCGCAGAATAGCTGTAATCTTTGTACCATAATCTAAATCCGCAGACCAACGGCCTGATAATTGATGCACTGAAGGCGCAACACCTCTAGTCACAAAACGAAATCTAGGATCTACTTCTTGTTGCACTAAAGGTTCTAGACTGGCATAGGCTTTTAAGTGTTGAATATGCGCTCTGACTCCAATTCTAGCACTAGAAAAAGATGCTCCTTCTGCCCCACCACCAACTGATCCTAAACCAGCAAAGTTATTTTGTTGGGGTTTAATATCAGTACCAAAGCGTAAAAATCCAGTTTCTAAACACATTTGACAAAAAGCAATATCATGATTTACTCCCTCAATCATCGCTTCTTCTCGATAGAGTTTAGGTAGATCAGGAAATTGGGCGATACCACTTTCATTATTGTTTTTCAGAAACAATTGTAATTGTAATTCAGATGTATTACCATTCGAGATCAGTTGCTCAATTTGTCCTGGACAAACTACTAAAATCGAGCGTAATTTAACTGTGCGAGTAGTATTATCCCAATCAATAGAAACATGAGATTCTCGCAGTTCTACGGCTTTAATATAAACTATTTGCCGATAGGTAATGCGCCGCAAATTAGTAACTTTAGATAGATCAACCCGAAGTCTATCTACTAAATCAATGGGGATATAAGCATTACCATTAATTAATAATCCTTGTTCTGCATAATTTTGGCCATTGATATTGATATTAATATTGGGATAACTGGTTTGGGTTATTGGTTGCTTAGGGTTATGGGCTTGACTCCAAGCTGCTAGTCCTTCAACAATACCTATGGCAAAATCTCGACGACGACTTTGTAATAAAGATCGATCTTCAGGGTTACTTAAAAAACCAACTTCTAGTAATAAGGCAGCGATCGCCGTTTGGCGACAAAATTGTAAACTACCTAAACCACTATCCGTATCTGGTTTTACTCCTCGGTTTGGTAATTGGGAAACACGGCGCAAAAGTCCGTTTAATATCATCTCTGCATTTTGTTTACGTTGCTCATTTTTAGCAATATAGAAAACACTTGCCCCCCGTACAGATGGATTACTAGCCGCATTAGCTTGAATTTCCAGTGCCACATCTTTACTAGTAGCACGAGCATTAATCCAAGCTATAGTTTGAGCAGCACTTAAATCATCAGGAACAGCTAAAACTTCTAAACTACGGCTACGGAGTTCTGTCACCACCAGATCCCGTAAGAGAATCATTTCCTTTGCTTCTGTCGTACCACCAGCGATCACTCCAGGGTCAAATTTACCTGCTTCTATCCCACCATGGGCAGCCGAAATAAAAATACGTCCCATTGTTTACTTCCATTGTTAATTTTCAGCAATTGCAATTTTAACCTAACGGTGTGATTGCTCAGATTTAGGAATTTGCTATGATCATACTTGTGTCATAAGCTAAATTGCTAGTTATAATTTACTTGTAGCTTAAACCCACTTATATACCCACCAGTAAAACTTTTATAGAAAGACAATAGGGAATAGAAAAAAGGTGGTTTTGTTATATCGCCTCTGATATCTTTTGTAGAGTATTAAAACAATTCTTCAAATAATTTAATTTATAGTCAAAACTATGTCACAACCAATAAAAACATCAAATGATATCATACAAGAAAATGCAGAAAAAGCAAGAGAAGAAAAACTGATCAATGAGGTACTGTTATTGGTAAAAACTTTAATTTATGAACAAGAAAATATAATCAAATTAATTATAGACTCTCTTTATGAAATTGGTTCAACTAATTTAGTTAACCAAAAAGTTAGATTGATTACTTTTAACCGCAGTCTCAAATTTATTACCAAAATATCTAAACCAGTATTTAAAATTGTCGTTTGGTATTGGTTTAAAAATAACTGCCCAACACTGATTACTGAATGGCTACACAGTCAAGTTGCATTTCCTAGAGTCGAACCACAGAAAATAGAAGTAGTGCTAGAAGGTGAAACTAAAGATATAAATTCTAGTATAAAGCTAATAGAGGCAAATCAAACAGATGAAGTGAAAAATCTTCATTTTCAGGTGAAATTATTAACAGGTATTTTACTTGCTGTTGTAACTATCTTTAGCGGTAGTTTTATTTGGGTAAATTATTCATTACAACAATCCCATTTAGAAACTGTTGAAAAACTCAGAAAGCAAGTTAAAACTCTAAAATCTAGCCTTAATCAACATTAGTTATACTGGGGAAAAGGGAACAGATAATAGCTAATAGGCAAGAGTAGAGTACATTCTCTTATATCTCCTCTGTTCCTCTGCACTCCTGAACTCCTTATAAATATGTTGCGTGTTTTAATTCTCGGTGGTATTAGTGATGCAACGGAATTAATTGCTAGGGTAGCAAATATTCCTGATATTGAAGCGATCGCCTCTTTAGCAGGTCGAACTCTTGCACCCCATACTCCCGTCGGTAATGTGCGAATTGGCGGTTTTGGTGGTGTTCCGGGCTTAGTCAATTATTTACAAGAAATGCAAATTGATCTATTAATTGATGCTACCCATCCCTTCGCCTATCAAATTTCTGAAAATGCAGTCGCAGCAACCCAGAAAGTAGGTATTCCTAGATTAATGGTAATTCGTCCACCCTGGCAAAAATTAGAGACAGATAATTGGTTAGAAGTAGAAAATAATCGGGATGCTGCTAATGTTTTAGAAAAGCAAAGTCAAAGAGTATTTTTAACAATTGGTAGACAAGAAATTGGCACATTTGCACATTTACATAATATTTGGTTTTTAATGCGGATGATTGATCCTCCCAATGCAGATGTGATTGTGCCACCAGGATTGATTTTATATGATCGTGGTCCTTTTACTTTAGCAAGTGAAGAGGAAATTTTACTCAAATACAATATAGATACAATTGTCAGTAAAAATAGTGGTGGTAGCGCCACCTATCCAAAAATTATCGCCGCCCGGAAACTAGGGATCAAGGTTGTCATGGTTAAGCGTCCACCTGTACCCCCAGGAGAACAAGTTCCCGATGTGGACGCTGCCGTGCAATGGTTATTACAGCGATTTTAATGTAGTTAAGCCACAAAAGGAGATAAAGTAGAATAAGAGTATGATTTCCTTGACCGTATCGAATAAATCTTTCGGTTCATATCTTTTTCTCAGCCAAAATCTTTTCACACTGTCATGTGAAACATTTTCCAATATCTCTGCTAATCTACAACATCCCCCATGCTTTGGAACTGAAGTGTAAAAACAGGGTGTAATGTTATAGATTACATTGTGCTGTGGAAGGTTTTCTGATTTCTCTAATTGTCCGATACGTGCTGATTAGATGACACTTTTTATCAACACACTATTTTGCTACTTTGTCAATGCGTAAGTCCTAGAATCAATGCCCGGTTGAAAATGTTATTATCTAGGGCTTATGGCTATTCTGTATGAAGATGCACAAAATAATACTTCCCTGTAGTCCCTCCTGGCAAGGGAAGATGGTAACACTGGGGGTAATCAACATAACCAGCTTCACATAGAATTGGTATTACAGACTTGATGTATCTATCATCAAGTTTTCTAAATATCTGAGGAGTGTGACTAAAATATGATAAAAATGCGTGTTTCCCTAGCTTTAAGTATAGCTACTGTAGCTAGTGGGTTCTTATTAGCTGCTTGTGAAAATCCTACCCCTCCAGGTACAGGAAGTGATACAACTTCCTCCACAACAACAGCAACAAACAGTCCTGGGGCAACCTCTACAACCAGTGATAGTAAAGGCTTGAAAATTGGTAGTTTATTACCTACAACTGGTGACTTAGCTTCCATTGGTCAACAAATGGTGGGTTCAGTTCCCTTACTCGTAGAAACAGTTAATGCTTGTGGTGGTGTCAATGGTGAAAAAGTTAGTTTAGTAGAAGTAGACGACCAAACAGACCCCAAAGCCGGCGCTGCGGGTATGACTAAATTAGCAACTTTAGATAAGGTAGCTGGTGTAGTTGGTTCTTTTGCCAGTAGCGTTTCCACTGCGGCAGTTTCGGTTGCAGTACCAAATCAAGTTATGCTCATTTCTCCTGGTAGTACCAGTCCTGTATTTACTGACAAAGCTAAAAAAGGTGATTTTAAGGGTTTTTGGGCGCGGACTGCTCCTCCTGACACTTACCAAGCATTAGCTTTAGCCCAACTTGCTAAGAAAAAAGGTTTTAAACGAGTTTCCACAGTAGTTATTAACAATGACTATGGAGTGGGTTTTGAAAAAGCATTTGTAGATACTTTTGAAAAATTAGGTGGAACAGTAGTTAATAAAGATAAACCTGTGCGGTATGATCCCAAAGCGCAAACATTTGATACAGAAGCAACTGCGGCTTTTGCAGGTAAACCAGATGCAGTTTTAGGGGTATTATATGCGGAAACTGGCAGTTTATTCCTTAAAGCTGCTTATCAGCAAGGTGTAACAAAAGGTGTGCAAATTTTGCTCACAGATGGGGTAAAATCTGCTAGTTTCCCAGAACAAGTAGGTAAAGCTAGTGATGGCAAGTATATTTTATCTGGGGCAATTGGTACAGTTCCCGGTTCTAGTGGTAAGGGTTTAGAAAACTTCAATAAACTTTGGCAAGAGAAAAAAGGCGGTTCACCGGGAGAATACGCTCCTCAAGCTTGGGATGCTGCGGCATTATTGGTATTAGCCGCCCAAGCAGCTAAGGAAAATACAGGAGTTGGTATTGCTGGTAAATTGCAGGAAGTGTCCGGTGGTAAAGGTACACCCGTAAGTGATGTGTGTGAAGGCTTAAAGCTTCTTAAAGAAGGCAAACAAATTAATTACCAAGGCGCAAGCGGTGATGTAGATGTTGACGTTAACGGCGATGTGATTGGTACTTATGATGTCTGGACAGTGGGCGATGATGGCAAAATCGAGGTGATTGACAAAGTTAGTCCCAAGTAGGGGTGTACAGGAGTAAGGGAGGCAGGGGAAGCAGGGGGAGGATTATATTTTTGTTTCTTCCTTCTTTCTTCTTACTTCGTTATGAACTCCTGATAGCGAAGCTTGGTGAAGCCATACTCCTGAACTCCTGACTCCTGAACTCCTATCTTCTAAAACCCACTGAAGTTGTAACCAACTCCTAAAATAACGCCAACATCTGTTTGATCAAAGAATCCAGCGTTAACTGAGGCGGTGGCGGTGAATCTGTTATTTAGAGGTACGTCTATACCGCCAGTTACTAATAAAGCGGTTTCAGACTTATCACCAGTTTTAATGGCTGCACCGACTCCGACATAGGGAGCGATCGCTAAAGGTTCAGCAAATGGATCTCCTGATTGTAAGGTAAAATCATAAGTTATGGGAGCGAGAATGGTGGTGTCATCACCAATAATCACTGATGGTCTAATTGATAGGGATCTGGTAAAAGCAACTTTACTAATAACCGTGAAATTAGCATCACCCAAAGCTGAAGAATTACCAGTTATACCAATGTTGGCACCAACACCAATATAACTACCGCCACCACGAGTTGTTCCACCAATTTCAATATCAGATTGTGCTACTCGGTTAGATGGTTCGCTTTTTTCATTAGCTGTATTAGCAGTAGAATTGAGCATTGCTGATGATGTTTCTACAGTTCCGGGTACAGGTGTGAGTTTAGCTATTTCATCTGTAGCGATCGTAGATACTAATTCTTCGCTTGTGGGGGTAACAATTGTTTCAGGTTGCTCTGTCTGAGCATTTACAGCAACTCCGCTACCTAAAACTACCAAAGCTGCAAGACTAGGTAAAGCTAAAAAACTTTTACCAAAAATAATATTAGTCATGTTCACTCCTCCGTAGATCAAGATTGATACTTATTTACACATCATCCTAAGTTAGCAAATTTCGTCAATGCTAACCATTTAGCACGAAAATTTGCAATTTACTAGGTTGGTGTTATGGAACAAGCCAAGAGGCAAGAGACAAACAATAGTAAAACCCTTGCTATGATTAGGTTTAAAGAATAAATTATGTCCTAATCATCCTGGCCACAGCTATAAAAATTGTCGTTATAGCGGTATGCACTTAAATGATATCTGTTGTTTTGGTTTTAGCTGCATTTTTAGATTATTTAATCGGCGATCCTTGGGGTTGGCCTCATCCAGTGCGTGTGATGGGATGGGTAATTTCTGGATTGAGTAAATTAGTCCTCCAATATTGTCAAAATCCTCTTTCTCAGCGTCTTGCGGGAATTATCTTAGGGATGATTGTCATTATTGGTACTGGGTTACTTGGTTGGATGATAATTGAAACTGCCAGGTGGGTGCATCCATTTTTAGGAATAGCTGTAGAAAGTATTCTTGTAGCTAGTTGTTTTGCTCTCAAAAGTTTACGAAATGCAGCAATGGAGGTGCTTAAACCTTTAATGAAGGGAGAATTAGAATCAGCACGACAGGTTTTAAGTAATTATGTCGGTAGAGATACGGCCAATCTTTCGGAGGCAGAAATTCTGAGGGCAGTTTTAGAAACTGTGACAGAAAATGCTACTGATGGGGCGATCGCTCCGCTTTTTTATTCTCTGGTTGGGGCATTTATTCCAGTCATTGGTGCTGCTCCTTTAGCTTTAGCATATAAGGCGAGTAGCACTTTAGATTCCATGATTGGTTATAAGGAAGAACCTTATACTTATATTGGTTGGTTTAGTGCGCGATTGGAAGATTATTTAACTTGGTTGCCTTGTCGGTTAATGGTGATAACTTTATCATTATTATCCTTAAAACCTATCCATGTTTGGCGAATTTGTCGCCGGGATGCTATTAAAGATCCCAGTCCTAATTCTGGTTGGAGTGAATGTGCTTATGCTGCTGTTTTGGGTGTGCAAATGGGAGGCATAAATTGGTATCGGGGAGTAGCTAAAGAAAAACCACTTTTAGGAGATGCTATTTATCCCATTACTTCAGATTCTATTGATAAAGCTTTACAATTAACTCGATATATATTTTTATTATGGCTAAGTTTGGGAGTAGTGATAATTTATAATTTTTTGATTTACTAAATAAGTAAGTAAAATAGAGGTACTAAAACAATTGAACTTATATAAATGAAATGCCAACAAAATCACAAAAAGCAATTAAAATTCTTACACAATATGAACGGTTAGCAAACAAATATAACTTAAATTTATCCGCAGAAAAATTCAAGCTCTGAATCGTTTACGCGATAACGGGTTAATTAAATTCTCTGACCTACCAGCTAAATTACGTAGTGAATTTCCCCGTGAGTTTGGCGATATGACTCTTAATGAAATTAAATCTTATAAAGAGTAATCCAATGTCTTTAATGAAGTTATACTAAATAGTAGGCTCAGGTAGACTTAGTTGGTATAGCCCCACCCTTCTAAGGTGAGGGTGAATAAAGTCCCAAGTTAGAGATAATTGATATAAGATTAATGAGTTATTAGGAGGGACAACATGAGTTTTTACCCAGAACTAGATCACCTTAACATAGAACAGCTAATAAACCGTTTTCACCTCCCTGCACCTGAAGACGAAGATGCTGTACTTTACTATCAAGAAGTATCCCACCTCATCGCTACACAAGGAGAAACTGGGATAAAATTTTTATGGCAAGAAATAGATAAAGCAAATACAGCACAGTTGCAAGCAATTTTATTTGCACTAACAGTAACACCTATAGAATATCCGTTTTCTCAACCTGAATTATTGAAGTTGCTTGTTAACTATCTTAATGATGACCGTCCATTAATTGTAATGGAAGCAATAGATGGTTTAAGCAGGTTAGGAGTTATTGCTAATCTCAAACCTGTATTAGCTTTGCGTGAACATTCTTCTCCTTATGTGAGAAGTAGTGTTTTGCGATTTATGCGGCGTTTATATCCAGAAAAAGCCTTACCTTTATTAATAGAAAGTCTCAAAGATCCTGATTATATAGTACGTGAAAGTGCGGCTGATGAATTAGGAGAATTAGACACTGTAGAAGCTATTCCTTTTTTAAGAAGTTTAATGGAAAATGACCCTCATCCTGATGTGAGAGAAGCAGCGCAATCTAGTATAGATTTAATTAGTTTAGTTGCTTGTTAAAGATAATGGATACTAAAAGCTTTTTTTAGTCCACAAAGTCAATTAAATATCCAATAACCCATACCGTTTTTGCAAAGCTAATAATTTCATCCTCGCTTCCCCAGCATTATCAGCTAAATCAGCAAATTCCACAAACCGCCGTAATTCTTTTTTTAATAAATTCCGTTCGACTTCTATAGTTTCTCTATCCAAATCGGGTGGTAACACAATCATATCAAAAATTGTTGCCCGTTCTTTGCCAGGGTGAGGACGTAAAACCCGTCCCCGACGTTGGATAAATTGCCGAGGATTTCCTGAACTTGATAAAATCACTGCGGTTTGAATTGCGGGAATATCTACACCTTCATCTAAACAGCGAATTGCCACTAAACCCTGTAATTCTCCACTTTCAAATTGACGACGTAAAATTTCTCTTTCTTCTAAAGAAGTATTTGCTGTGTAGGTGCTGACTTTATAACCTAATTCTCCTCCCAAAATTTTAGCAACAGCTTTGAGTTGACGCAGAGAATAACGTTGTCCGATTTCTTGTGAACCATCACTACAATAAAAGAGTGTATGGGTAGTTTCTCGACGAGTTGCCATTAATTCTTGTAAGGCAATTAATTTATTTTCTGCTGTGCCAATTAACCGCGCCCTTTGCATTAATAATGATTTAATATCTTCGTTGTCTTCAAAATCTGCCCCTTCCCCCATTTCTCGATCTCGATAGAGGATAGAACGCCCAATTTTTTTGGTTAATTTCAAATAAGCAATACTCTCATTTTCTGTTAATTCTACTAAAACAGGGTTATAGATATAATGAACTAACGCACCTTGAGAAATGGCATCTTTTAAACTAAATTCAGGTTGGAGAACATGGCCAAAATAATCTAATAAAGATTGTGTTCCATCATCATCAAAATATCTTTCTGGTGTGGCTGATAAAGCTAGACGCAAACCGACATTCCGGGGTAAACTTTCCTCTAGTTTTGGTGCGCCTAAATTATGGGCTTCATCACCAATAATTAATGTTTTGGGGGGAAAATATTTCAGTTGTGTTTGCAAACCTTCACTAATTAAAGTCGAGTTAGTGGTAATTACCGTGACGAAATCTTGAGAACCAGAAGACAAATTATAGATTTGTGTAGAAAGTTGACTTTGCCAACTGCGTAAATTATCAAATGCTAGAATCGGCTGTAAGTTAAATTTCTCACATTCTCTGCCCCATTGGGTGACAAGATGACGATAGGGACATACCACCAACAGGACTTGTAAACCAATTTGCTGGTACAATTCGCAAGCGATCGCTAATGCAGTAATAGTCTTACCACTACCAGTAGCCATTTTTAATGTCCCCCTACCATGATTAGCAAACCAGCTAGTCACAGCTTGGCGTTGATATCCCCGCAATTGCAGAGATAAAGGCATTTTCGGACATCCCGGTAATGATTTCTGAATTTGATAACTGCCCTTTTTCTCCCCCACATAAGGTAATTTGAGTTTAAAAGTAGGCGGTTTCCTTACTGCATTTTGCGTTAAGTACATAAATTTGCAAATTGGTGATTGGTAATTATCCGTAGGGGTTTAGCACTGCTAAACCCCTACAATCTACAACTGACATCCTTTAGTTATAATTACGCCAAATACCAACTAATGAACCTTGCACCTCTACCTCCATTGCTGGTACTTCGATGGGGAGATAATTCCGATTTGCAGGTTTGAGGGTGACAAGATCATCATGGCGGTAAAATCGTTTCAAAGTTGTTCCATGTCCTTCTACCCTTGCAGCGACGATAGTTCCATTTTTTAATTGATTTGGTTCAGCTACGGGGCATAAAAATACCACATCACCATCTGCTATCAAATCTTCAATCATACTATCCCCAGCGACTCGTAAAGCATAGCTTTGGGGTGGTAATGATAAATTAGCTAAATCTAAATGTTCTACCGCATCTGTGAAAGGTTCTATTAAACCGCCAGCAGCAATTGTACCTAAAATTGGCACACCTTGTTTAGCAGGATGAAGTATGCGAATTGTTCTGGCTCTACCTTCATTCCAACCAATATAACCCTTATTGCGTAAATGTTCTAAACGACTTTGAATGGGTGCGGGAGATTTCAAATTCATCCCTTGCATCATTTGGCGAATTGAGGGAGAATGTTGATTTGACTTGATATATTCTACCAACCATTCGTAAAGTTCTTTTTGAGGATCTGTGAGACGTTCCATAATTTTGTCGGGAAGTAAATAATAAATGTCCCTAGAACATTGGTACTACAAAAATCTTCCCTTAACAAGTGTCTATTAAATATTTATGATAATTGGTAACTAATAGGTAACAGAGAACAGATAAAAATTTAACCAATTACCCATTACCAATTACCAATTACCAATATTTTTATATTGCCCCAAGAATACTGGCAAGTAGAGCTTTTTGAGCATGGAGACGATTTTCGGACTGATCCCAAACCCGTGATTGTGAACCTTCTATTACTTCTTCGGTAATTTCTTCACCACGATGGGCTGGTAAACAGTGTAAAACAATTGCCTCTGGATCAGCAAGACTTAATAATTGTTCAGAAATTTGATAGGGTTGAAAAACAGGAAATCGGTTATTAGCTTGGGTTTCTTGTCCCATACTTGCCCAAACATCAGTATAAAGTACGGATGCACCTTTGGCGGCTGTTTCGGGATCATGGGTGAGGAGAACTTCAGTTTTATTATTAGCGATCGCTCTAGTTTTTTCCACAATTTCTGCATCTGGAGCATATCCTGACGGAAAAGCAATTCTGACATTCATTCCCACTAAAGCACAACCCAACATGAGGGAATTAGCGACATTATTCCCATCACCGACATAGGTTAATGTTAAACCCGCCAAAGTCCCAAACTTTTCTTGAATGGTGAGTAAATCAGCCAAAATTTGACAAGGGTGTTCTAAATCGGTGAGGGCATTGATCACAGGAATTTTCGCATAGTTAGCAAAAGTTTCCAACTCCTGTTGGGCAAAGGTACGAATTGCTAAAACATCCAAATAACGATCTAACACCCTAGCAGTATCTTGGATAGGTTCTCCTCGACTTACCTGGGTTACATTGGGATGAAGATCAATTACCTGTCCCCCCAATTGGTACATTGCGACGGTAAAACTAACTCTTGTGCGTGTGGAAGCTTTGGAAAACAACAAACCCAAAACTTTATTACAATGTAATTTGAGTTTTTCCGACTTTAGTTGAGTCGCTAATTCCAGAAGTTCTTGCAGTTCCCCTGAACTCAGATCCGCTAAACTTAATAAATCTCTGCCGATCAATGCTGCCATGCTTGATTATCTATTAAAGAACAAATGTTTTTCTGTGCCTTTAGCCGCGTCATAAGGAATACACCAATTGAACTGTACCAAATATTTTGGCATCAATCTACAATATGACTGCTACTTTTACCGATATTTGCCAACCAGAAAAATATTTTGTTTACCCTCTAGACAAATCTTATGGTTATGCTATAATATGAAATCGGTAAGGCAATGAAAAGTATCCTTACTAAAATTGCCAGTATAGCACAGTGGTAGTGCATCCGACTTGTAATCGGAAGGTCGCAGGTTCAAATCCAGCTACTGGCCTTGTTTAAAATAAGTTCGTTACTGGGCGTTGTGTTTTTAGGGTGCAACTATAACTCGATTTCGCCCAGCAGCTTTAGCACCTGACAGGGGGACAAGAAGGAGAAAAAGCTTATGTAGTAAGAGATACAGAATGTGGGAGCAAAAAAAGATAAGTAATAAATAGTAAATATGAACTAACAGAGTAAAATGATAAGTGAAATATACCAGAAAGTGTTAGA
>JBJTUF010000124.1:0-5372 GCA_046080565.1 Cuspidothrix sp.
GGGTACATCAAATGTTCCAAAAAACTATAGAAGAATTAATGCAATTTAGCCGCTATCGGTTGAAGGATTACATCAAAGGGCAAAGAGCTATGAAGCTTGCTCTCTCTAGCTTCTAGCTATCTTGTCCTCCTGTCAGGTCAGAATCACGGATTATATGGATTAAGGGATTTTACAGATTTTATTTACACCAGATTTGAGGTTTATGAATTACCTTAAGTAAGTCGGCTTGAAAAATCAAGATGTGTTACAAAATGTAAAATTTGATATTAGAAGTCCAGGATTTTGGCTAATCACTAATAGATAAATAATGCCAACTTTCCAATTTATCATTATTACTAATTGCTGAAGTTCGGAATGTGGGTTAAAAGTCTCGCTTTTTCTAGATTATCTGTTTGGTAATCACAAATGTGAATATCAATTGTCACTTCACTTTTGCAACTTCTAGGAAGGATAAGAATAAAAGAGGGTTTGAGAGATATTTTGGCATCAGTTCTGGTATAGTGAAAGGTTGATTTGCGAGTATTCTTAATATTTAGATATTCTCGTAAAAGTAAGAGACGTATGAGGAAATAAGTGAAAGTTTTAGTTATCGGTAATGGGGGACGTGAACACGCTCTCGCGTGGAAGCTGCTGCAATCTGATAAAATTGAGCAAGTTGTCTGTGTTCCAGGTAATGGTGGTACAGCAAGTATGCAAAGTTGTCAAAATTTGCCTTTAGCAGTAGATGACTTTGCAGGTATTAGCCAATATGCGTTAAATAATGATATTTCTCTAGTTGTAGTTGGGCCAGAAGTTCCATTAGCTGAGGGAATTACTGACTATCTGCAAAGTCAAGGCTTAATGGTATTTGGACCCAACAAAGAAGGGGCGCAAATAGAAGCAAGTAAGGCTTGGGCTAAAGCATTAATGGCAGAAGCTGGAGTTCCCACGGCTAAGGCCGCGGTATTTACGGAATCAGCCCCAGCAAAAGCTTACATTCAATCTGAGGGTGCGCCCATTGTGATTAAAGCTGATGGTTTGGCTGCTGGTAAAGGTGTTACAGTTGCTCAAAATATTACCCAGGCTGAAGAAGCAATTGATGCGATTTTTCAAGGACAGTTTGGTGCAGCCGGTAGTTCCGTTGTTATTGAAGAATGTTTACTAGGACAAGAGGTATCAGTTTTAGCTTTAACTGATGGTTTAAGCATCCGTCCGTTATTACCTGCTCAAGATCATAAGCGCGTCGGCGAAGGTGATACAGGAGAGAATACGGGAGGTATGGGTGCTTATACTCCTGCACCAATCGCCACACCAGAATTAATGGCACGGGTGCAAACAGAGGTATTAGAAAGAACTATCAATGCTTTAAAATCTAGGGGGATTGACTACCGAGGTATTTTGTATGCAGGGTTGATGATTACACCAGATGGGGATTTTCGAGTTTTAGAATTTAACTGTCGTTTTGGTGATCCTGAAACCCAGGTAATTTTACCGATGCTAGAAACACCTTTGGAAGATTTAATCTTGGCTTGTATCGAACAGCGATTAGCAGATATGCCCCCTATTGCTTGGAAACAAGGGGCGGCGGCCACGGTGGTAGCGGCTTCTGGTGGTTATCCTGGAGAATATACCAAGGGTAAGGTAATTACTGGCTTGCTAGAGGCTCAAATAGCCGGGGCGACAGTGTTTCATGCGGGGACAAAGTTAAATCCAGCCCAAGAAATTGTCACAGATGGCGGTAGAGTATTAAATGTGACTGGTTTGGGTGCGGATTTCCAGCAAGCGATCGCTCAAGCTTATGCAGGTATCCAACACATTGAATTTGAACAAATGTATTATCGTCGAGATATTGGTCATCGGGTTTTAAAATAAACCTCTAGAGACGTTCCAGGGAACGTCTCCATATTATGAATCCTTGAAACATATATATAACAAGGCTTTTCCACCTGCCATAACACTTCAATAGGACTGAGGCATTTTAAGGAAATGTAGGGGTTTGAGATTACTTCTTGACAGTATTTGAAGTAGGTTTTGCGTAAGTCCAATTCAACTGTCAATTCTCAACATAGGAAACCACTAATCGAGTTATCATAGTAAATAGTCTGCTTGTAAATGATGATTGAGTGAATTACTCTGACTCTGCTAATGCCATTGACTTGGGGTCAATTTTCCCCTTTGAACTAGATCAATTCCAAACAGAAGCGATCGCCTCCCTGAATGCTAACCGTTCGGTAGTTGTCTGTGCGCCCACAGGTTCAGGAAAAACCCTCATTGGCGAATATGCCATATATCGCGCCCTATCCCGTGGAAAACGGGTATTTTATACCACTCCCTTAAAAGCCTTATCTAACCAAAAACTGCGAGACTTCCGCCAAAAATTTGGCTTTGATCAAGTTGGACTGCTAACCGGAGACGCTTCCATTCATCGGGACGCGCCAATTTTGGTCATGACCACAGAAATTTTCCGCAATATGCTCTATGGTACACCCATAGGTCAAATCGGTATTTCCCTCGCAGACGTAGAAGCCGTCGTTCTCGATGAATGCCACTACATGAACGATCGCCAGCGAGGAACAGTATGGGAAGAATCAATCATCTACTGTCCCCGTAGTATCCAGCTTGTAGCCCTTTCCGCCACAGTGGCCAATAGTGATCAACTAACCAACTGGCTAAACTACGTTCATGGTCCCACAGACCTGATTTACTCAGATTTTCGCCCCGTTCCCTTAGCATTTAATTTTTGTAATCCCAAAGGCTTATTTCCTCTCTTAAATGAAACCAATACCAAAATTAACCCCCGTCTAGTCAAACAAAGAGGGAAAAAAGGATATTGGGAAAAAGGCAAAACTGGTAGACCCGAAGCTCCCGGTATTATTTATACACTCAGCCAACTTCAGCAACGGGATATGCTCCCAGCCATTTACTTCATCTTCAGTCGCCGTGGCTGTGATAAAGCCGTAGAAGAAGTTGGTGACTTATGGTTAGTTAATAATGATGAATCCCAAATCCTGCGGGAACAGATAGATGAATTTTTAAGCCGTAATCCCGAAGCCGGCAGAACTGGGCAAATAGCCCCCCTGTACCGAGGTATAGCGGCTCATCATGCTGGCATTTTACCCGCATGGAAAGGTCTAGTAGAAGAACTATTTCAACAAGGATTAATTAAAGTTGTCTTTGCTACCGAAACCCTAGCGGCCGGAATAAATATGCCCGCCCGCACCACAGTCATATCCACCCTTTCAAAACGCACTGACAACGGCCACCGACTCCTCAACGCTTCCGAATTTCTGCAAATGGCAGGGCGTGCCGGTCGTCGAGGTATGGATAAACAAGGTTATGTAGTCACACTACAAACCCCCTTTGAAGGCGCAAAAGAAGCTTCATATCTAGCCACATCCAAACCAGATCCCCTAGTTAGTCAGTTTACACCTAGCTATGGCATGGTTTTAAACCTATTACAAACCCATAGTATTGAACAGGCCAGAGAACTCATAGAACGCAGTTTTGGACAATATATGTCCAACTTGCACCTGCAACCAGACTATGAAGAAATGGCACATTTTCAAAATGAATTGGGGCAAATTCAGGCACAACTGGCAGCTATTGATGAAAATGAATTGATGGTATATGAAAAATTACGCCAACGCTTGAAAGTAGAACGGCAGATTTTTAAAACCTTACAAGAACAAGCCCAGTGCGATCGCCAAGAACAAGTGGCCATGATGTTAGATTTTGCCATATCTGGAACTATGCTCAGTCTCCAGGATAAAAACGCAATTTCCCCCCTACCCATCACCGCCGTATTAGTAGATAAAGCCATTAGTGCTAATGAAACCTCTTACTTTGTTTGCTTAGGACAAAACAACCGTTGGTATGTAGTCACATCAACAGATATATTAGATTTATACGCAGAATTACCACGGGTAGAAGTACCAGAGGATCTGCTTCTTCCTTCTGAATTGGGGTGGAAACGAGGACAATCAACTCGTGGCGATCAACATAGTCTAGCTGTAGTGCAAAATATACCTAATCCCCACGAATTAACCCATCTATCCCCCGAAGTTCAAGAACAACTCAGTCGTCTCACCGCCGTTCAAGAACAATTAGAAAACCATCCCATCTACAAATCAGGAGACATTGCCAAAATCTTTAAAAATAGGGCGCGGTGTGTAGAATTAGAAGCCGAAATTGAACACCTACAAGAACAGATAGACCTACAATCCCAAAGATATTGGGAGGAATTTCTCTGTTTAATTGAAATTTTACAGTCCTTTGAATGTTTAGATAACTTAATTCCCACCCCATTAGGACAAATTGCCGCCGCCATTCGCGGTGAAAATGAGTTGTGGTTAGGTTTAGTCCTAGCCAGTGGAGAACTAGATGCTATTGGCCCCCATCATCTAGCCGCAGTTGTCGCCGCTTTGGTGACAGAAGCACCCCGTCCAGATACGAAAATTGACTTTAACCTTTCCCCTGAAGCAGATACAGCTTGGTCAAAATTGCAACCCATTCGCCGTGCTGTGTTAAAAGTGCAATATCGTTATGGTGTCGCCTTACCCGTAGGTTTAGAAAATCGGTTTATCAATTTAATTTCCCTAGTAGAACAGTGGGCATTGGGAGTAGAGTGGACAGTATTATGTGCAAAAACTACCTTGGATGAAGGCGATGTCGTGCGAATTTTACGCCGTACTCTAGATTTATTATCTCAGATTCCTCATGTTCCTAATTTACCTGATGTACTCCGGCGTAATGCTCAACGAGCCATGCAGTTAATTGATAGATTCCCAGTCAACGAGGCCATGGATTAATTAAATATATCAGGAGACAGTAGGGTGTGTTAGCATTAGCGCAACGCACCATTAATCAAGTTTTTATCGTTCCTAGTCTCAAACTAGGAAATTTCTTTAGACATCTCCAGAAATTAAATAAGTGCTTATACCAATTCTGTATAAAGATGCCCCAAATTTAGATGGGAACGAACCGCAGAGGCGCAGAGGACACAGAGGAGGAAAACAGAAGATTAAAAAAGTAGGCGCAACCTCATAAAGAAATGGTATTATGAACAACTAATTATACATTTAGGAAAACAGGGTAAAAGCATCCTAATTACTTAATAAAAACTACCCACAGTAAAGATAAAGATATGAAAAAATGAATTTACTAAAAATACAGCCTAGGGAAGCATTAAATAAAGCTTTTCTGAAAGTTAATCCTTTTAGGAATGATGTTGAGAACTTTAAAAATCATTTGCAAAGCTTAACGGGTGACAAGGCGGTTGAAGATGAGATGTGGCAATAATTTGAGAAAATAAGGGTGTAAAAAAAATGGGGACAAGGAAGCCCCCAACGCAAAAAATGTTACCACAATCATATCAAACAATTTTCCGAAAGCAT
>JBJTUF010000125.1:0-12089 GCA_046080565.1 Cuspidothrix sp.
AAATGCTGAATTACAAGTGATCTTTTCTGCCTCAGAGTATCCAATTTGGTCGCCCTACGACTCAACGGAAGCTGCAAATATCCTGATGCAGATGATTCAGGATCACCAAGAGGCATCTACTGATGGCTGCATTTAATAGTAGTTAACGAAGCACTAGAAAATAAAGATTGAGCGATCGCTTTTCTCAAAGATGTTAAACAGTAAATTTAGACGGCTGATATTTATAACTTAATTCAAGAGCATTGCAAAAGCTATTTAGTTGATTAAGCAAAGCATTATAGTAACTGTAAGCATCCTCTTGTTTATCTTGGAGATTAGCATATAAAGTTAACTCTGGTTCTGGTGCTAAGTGATCTTTGGGGATATCTAAACCGGCTTCAGTTAAGCGTGTTGAGGCAATTGCAATTAATAATGCTCCAATTGTATTAGATTCACCATTGTGAAGATCATTCAGTCCAGGTAATATTGTTTCTGCACCTGGTAATTCATTAAGATTCATGATTGATTTTCCTCCAGGTTATTTTCACAACGTTCAATAAATTTCTCAATTCTACTTCTAAGGATATCAGGGTTGAGAGAGGGAAATCTGATTAGTTCAGGTGCAATTGCTTCAAAGCAATTTCGTAAATCATTCAAAGAGAATAATTTCTGTTTGTACATAGCTTCAATATCTTTAATATCACGGTCAAATCCCCTGGATAGTTTAGCAAGAGCTTGGGCGGTAAAATCATAGTGATAAAACGAAATTTGACCTCGTTTGCCAATGAATACACTTCTATCACGCCATCCAGGAAGAGGTGGTAAGAAATCCTGGGGAGATGCTAATTCGATATTAATGTTTAATTCTTGTTTGAGTTTGGCAATAGCTTGAAAAATGCCTGGTGGTTCAGGATCTAGACGAAGATCAACATCAACTGTGGAGTTACGCCATCCAATTAGTAGCGCACTAGCTCCTCCTGTAAAGTAGATGCAGCCTGAACCCTGGGCTTCTCTACCTAAGACTTGCATCAGACGTTCTAACTTTTGAGTGTCAATGTTTTCACGCATATTTTTATTAATATATTGTTTGGATATTGAGCGATAGCGAAGCGCGACCTAGGAATCGCACCAAATCAATATTATCAATATTAATGATCGCAGTTAATCACAGTTAAAGATACTTAAATCGTTATGCTGCTGATGATCGATCGCTTGTTGCGGGAATTTTGAGATGTACCAATGCTTTCTGTAAGACACTGGGCTTAACACTCAACCAAATTTGATTGCGATCATCTTCGGTATACCCAACAACAACAGCCCCAATAGGTGAACCAATATCTGGATACATTTCTGGAGTCATATCTCCACTATCAACAAAATCAGTAATCTGAACAAGACCCTTGACTGCTTCATCATCTAAACTAACAAAAATCCCAAACGGCACCTGATACTCGACTGTACCGTGAATCAGTTCACCTAACCGATATTTAGATTTGATTTTTTGCCAAAACTGATCGCTCATAGCACTACCTTGGTTTTAATACTCTTGGATATTGGTTAAGGATAGGAAACAAATGATGAGGAACTGGTAATTCAAATTGCTCTGTGCCTTGATAGGGTTTTTCCAGGGGTTTGAAATATTGTTCATAGATTTCTGAGTCTATTGTAACTTCCAAAATCCCGTCTTTGTAATACCGATGATACTCCTCAGCCAGACTCCTACTATTTGGTGCTGCAAAATAGCACTTACCGTCCGCAGTTGGAGGATGGTATGGAAAATCATCAGGATGAAATCCCTTTTCTACAAGATTTTGCCCTTTGCCTTTTTGAGTGGCTTTATAAATTGTAATAGTCTTTATCGTATTCAAACAAAAGAGAATTTATTAAGTAGAGATTTTTTTGCAATTCTAATAATATAGAGCAATTTTCACAACTATTCAAAATTTTCTATCAGTAGCGATCGCATTTCCCCAATATTAGCGATCGCAGTTAAAGAAGCACAAGACAATGGATTTTGAGCGAACTGCTTGCAGCAGCGCTTCGCTATCGCTTACCCATGATATCGCAGTTAATCACAGTTTAAGAAAGCACAAGACAATGGATTTTGAGCGATCGCACTAGCGCGACCTAGGAATCGCTTACCGATGAGATCGCAGTTAATCCCAGTTAAGGAAGCACAAGATAATGGATTTTGAGCGATCGCTTCCCTCCCTGTAGGTATCGCACTTAATAACAGTTATGGAAGTACAAGAAGAGGGAAATTGAGCGATCGCTTCCCTATCTGTAAACATCTCATTTAATAATAGTTAAGGAAGCACAAAAAAGAAGTTGAGCGATATCGCTTTTTTCAAAGATGTTTAACTGGTTATGCCGCCGTTTGCTCTGAAACTGGTTCTTGATAAAACTCCACTATTTTATCTTTTACCGAAGCCGATACTTGGGACTTCAATTCAGATAATTCCTTTTCGTAAGAAGCCATAGATTCGATAATCTTTAGACTTTTTTCATTATAGTCTGCAAAGCATTTATTTATATCGGTTTCGCTGTTTAGCAAGCACTCTGGAGTAGGTAAGTTGTTTATAATTGGCTGTGCAATGTTTTTTTGACAAGCACCTGCCGCCATTGCTGTAAGGTATTTTTGAACGTCAAATAAGTTGATATAAGCTGCAATCGTGTTAGCAGAGAAACCTTCTTTAATTTTTGCAGTTATCACAAAACCAGAAGCTACATAAGAATATTCATCAAAATTAAAAGAAGCGTGATTTGTTGATAATGCTACGCCAATAGTACCTGATCTTGTAATAAGAATCATATTTGGCTCTAATTCAAAGTAAGAGGTCAGGTCTTTTACTTCGTCAGTCAAATAGTTTTGATTTTTCTCAATCAGACCATATTCTTTGATTTGTGAAACTGAAAGATACAAAATATCAGTTTTTTCCATTGAATAGTAGTCGGTTGTGATATTCATGCCGTTTCGCACGTTCTCCAAAACCGAGCCAAGCGCAACCCAAGTAATTTTCTCATTAGAAAAGAAATTATCTGCGACTTGGATATTATGTATAAAATGGGTATCACATCTGATGGGTGAAAATGCCGCCAAATAATTGAGTGAGTTTTTTTCCATTATTATTGCCATAATCGCAATCCTTTTAGTTTTCCTAAAACTGTATCCTTGTCTTGATCATCAATTCTGCCCCAAGAGTGGGCATACTTTAGATTATAAATTCTTTGTCCATCACTATCGTAAATTGCCATAAGTTCATTAGGCTTATCTTTTGAACCTTTTTTTCCTGCCTTGTATCCCATATTTGAGATAGAAAAGTTGTAAAACTTACTTATGTTTATCTTAGTGACTTGAAGCAGCACCCACCTATTGCGAACGCTTAAAACAGTATCTCTTATTTTCTTTTTCAACTGGTTAAAGTTGTCTGGATTGAATAAAAACTCATCAGTAAAGTAAGGTAAAATAATAAAGCTATGTCCAAATTCATCATCTAAGAAATTTTGGATTTTATCTACAAGCAATTTAATGGTGGTGTCTTTATCTTCGTATGATAATTCAAAACTTACTTTGTTTTTTGGAACACCTAGAATAGTTTGTAAAAGGCTATATTTTTCCTCAAAAGAAATCGTAAATTTATCCCATAATACTTGGAAAGATTCTTCTTCTTGTTGTGTCTTTTTACTTGCAAATAAAAGGCTTGTAGATGTAGTAGTATGAGGTGAAAAAGCATGATTTGGAAGCGAAACTATTGCCTTGATATTAAAATGTTTGTAAAGAAATAATCGGCCATTAACATCATCTTCCACTGAAAAGAAACTCTCAGGTAAAACAACGCCAATTCTTCCATTGGGTTTTAGCAACTGATACCAGCGTTCTAGAAAATACGCTTCTGACTTCCCGCTTATCTCAAAATTCTGCTGAACAGATGTCCTGTTTATTTTGACATTGAATGGTGGATTTGCAATGATCACATCAAATCTATCAATCGTGCTTTTAGGATAATACGGTCTATCGGTTTTTTGTTTGGAAGAAAGTATATTGTTTGCCCCTGTCACTTCAAGCTTTGAGTAATTTTCAAAACTGTCTAAACCATCCGTACCATAGATATTTGTGCTACCGTCTCCATGAAGAATCATATTGATTTGACAAGCAGTTGCCAATACTTGCTCATTATCTATTCCATAGACGTAATCTATCACCCATTTATAAGCGTTATTTCCCGATATTTGCCGTTCGATAAAATCATCAATATCGTCATCGCCTAATGAAATAGTTGCGCGATTTTCGTCAACGTATTTCTGAACATACTTCATATAATGCACAAGAAAAGTGCCAGTTCCGCAACTTGGATCAATTACAAAAGGTAATCTGTATCGGCTATCTTCATCAGGGTTTCGGAGTTTTTCACTCACCAAACTTTCGACTTCAAGCACGGCTAAAATAAATAAAACAATATTGGGGTGCGTCAGAAAAAGCCCTTTGGTTTGCTTGAAGGCTTCCCTGATAACCATTTCATAAAATTCCCCCAATATATCTACGTTTCGGTATTTGCTTTTCTGGAATGAAAGCTGACACAAGAGTTCAACACACTTACTAATCAAGTGTGGAGAAAACTCTCTAAAATCAATGCCTTTGACATCTTTCAATTCAATGTTTTTGTCCTTTGACAAGTATTCACGAAATGCTCGTCTATAAAGCAGGTCAACATCATTGGATATTTCTTCGTCAGTCTGTGGCACACTGCCCTTAAACTTTCGTTGAAATTGATAAGCAGTGCCTTTTTTCGTTTTTCGTTCATCATAAATTTTTGCGAGTAGAACTTTGTTGAAGTTTTCAAACTTCTTGTTATCTTCCAGTGTGCCGCCCCAAATATAATCCCAAAGCATGCGCCAAACACGACGTAGAACTTCTATATCAAAGTTGTCATTAAGGTCTTTGAATTGCTTTTGGAGGTTTTCTTCATGGCCAGAAAGTTTGACAAATATATCCTGAATAACAGGTTTTTCATCTGGGCGAACAACATCAACAAGGTGTGGTGTTCTGCCTTGCCTTGTCCATTCATCATAAGTTTTGGATATACTGGTATCTATACCAATGCAATTTAAGGGGAATTGGTCTTTAGTAAGAGGAACATCAAGAGATAGGTAAAAAAGATATTTGGCTGAGTTGTATTTTACGATGTTATTGTACGGATCGAAAAGTTGTTTCTGAATAGAACTATCGTCAACGCCCTTATAATCGTGAATGCGTTTTATTTCGCAAATTATCTCAATTTGTCCTTGCTTATTCTTTATGATGATGTCTGTCTCTACGGCTCTTGCGCCTTCTTCCCTCCTGCCACCAATAGAGAAACTATCTTCAATTTCAATGTTTTCGGGGTTATATCCGTAATTCTTTAACAGGTTGAGCAGTATCAGACAACGAGTTAATTCTTCATCAGATGGTCTTCCTGATATTTTTTCTTCGCTTTGTATCTTCTGTCGGTTGTAAGTCAGTGTGTCATTTTCTTTATCAACAGTAACAAATTCCTTCTCGCTATCAAGATGCAAGATTGCGTTATAAAAACAGAGACGTTCTTCATCGGAGAATTTTGTTTTACTCATAATCTCAATCTGTTTGGGGTTGGCTGACTATTAGTAGATAGACTTTACAGTGGCTTGTTAATTAGCACTAACGCCCCTGAATTTGAAACGGCTTACCTATTGGAGTTAAGCAGCATAATCGTCTTATTATACAGAAATTTTGCGTTTATCTACGAGATTTTGTAGGTAAGTACAAGATTTTCAGTATATTTATCTCTGATATCCAGAAATTATCCGTATAACATCCGAATTAGGACGTTAGACAGCGTTTTCAAGATGTTCTTAACCATAGTGGTAAACCTGTTCCCACCCCTATAAATTCTTATTCCCCAAAACCCTCAACTTTTCCACCTCCAACCTTAACCTTTCATTCTCCATCCTCAACGCCAAAATTTCATTCTTCTGCAACTCAATTAACGACTTTTGACTAATTACCTCACCAAAGGCTTTTTTCCTATTTTCAATCCCAAACCATCTTTGATAAGTCTTTGTATGTTCATCAACAGTATGACCTAAATTATCTGCTGCTGCTTTAATTGGTATTCCCTGAAGATGCGCTCGAATTGCACAAGCATGGCGTAAATCATAAGGTTGAAACTCAATTCCCACTTTTCTAAACCATCTCGATATATCTCTTCGCATCCAATTAATATTTTGTACAGAGGCAATTTTTTCAAGTTTTCTTGCTAAAATATTTAATGGTTTGGGATTTTTTAAATCAAATAATTCCACCCATTCAGTCACAAAAGGAATAACTTCTCTATATCCAGTTTTGGTATTTTTATTCACCTTCCAAGTATGATCTAGATTTTGGGGAGACATCCACCAATTAATATCCGGTTCTACAAATAATTCCCTTGGTCTTAACCCATAGGTTGCCAACATTCCATATACCCAACGCCACATTTCCCAAGTATCTATTTCATCACTAATATTTGTATTTTTGCGGTTGAGTGCAAATTTTTCAAAGAGGTGAAAACCAGAGATAATTTTTTCATCATCGGGAATTTCTCGATAATTAGGAGTAACTTGATCTCGTTTAACATCAAGTTGAAATCCTAAATTAAAGGTTTTTATCAAAACTGAACTTACCGCAATTAATTCATTTTTTTTATTACCATTAACTGAATTAATCACTTCCTCAAAATTTTCCTTAGTAGCTAAAATTGTTAAATCAAAATTTCTTTTAAGTACAGATAGATAATTAGCAAAAGTATTTTCACTGGTAATAGTTTTTTGACGAGTTTGATAATATTTCTCCTCAAAAGTATCTAATAATTCCCCAATAAGTTTAACTTCTTGTTTTTCTCTAGTTCTAATTCCTAAATATTTCTCATTCCATTGGAAAGTATGCCGAGCAATTAATTTACCTAACTCGTAACATTCTTCAATGGCAGTTTTCAAACCTTCTAAATTTGCGGGTATTCCGAAAGATAAATCATACTGTTTTTTCGCCTTACCTAAATTACTATCTCCTGATTTTAAAGGTAGGGTAGCGCGTAATTGGAGAGAATTTCCAGTTTGTTTGATGGTAACTTTTACTCTCTCTCTTTTTAAATTACTATTAGCCTCAATTAATTTCTGCTCAAAAACTGCTTGATACTGTAATTCTGTTATTTTCGCCATTTTTAGCCTATAGTTGCAATCTGTGGTTTAAATATCTGCGTTACCCGGTTTATGCAGAGATGGGGTGATGATTTATGAACGGATTTTTTCAACGAACCGCTCCAGACGCAGAGAACGCGGAGGTAGAAAAAAATGGGTGTTCACATTTTATTTAGGATTGCTATATTAACTGTTGTGTATCGTCATTACCCTGATTTTATTGACTTATTCCCTAAATATTCACTTATTTATCAAAGCTGAAATGGTGGAAATAAAATGTTATTAATGAGCAAAGTCACTTTAAAAATAAGTTCATCATTAACATTTTCAATAAGTCACCAGTTGCCATAGCAGTTATATGGTGCCTGGTGGTGTGATGTGCGCCCCCACTCTGACTGACATTACCCGCGCTTGGGGGATTTTAGAATATTTCCGCACTAATTGGTTAGAACCAGTTTGGTTAGGTTGTTCTTTAGAAAGATATGAAGAAATTCAATCTTATGATGACTTTCAAAAGTGGTTAAATGAAGATGTTAAACATCGGGAATCTGATTTAGGTTTATATTGGCGCATGGGATTAGATATCGGTTTAGATAGATATGGTGCAGGTGTGGGTAAATATGTGACTTGGGGTTATATTCCCCATGAGGATAAATATAATAAACCCACCATTGAAGGACGTAACGCTGCTGTGATTATGAAAAGCGGTGTTTATGATAGTTTGACTGATACTCATGCGTTAATGAATCAAGCTTTTGCCCGCGAGAATTTAACCCATTCTTGGTATGATGAAGGAACTCAAGATTGGCATCCAAGCGATCGCACAACTACACCAATTAATAACAACGAAAAAGACTTTTCTGGTGCATATTCTTGGTCAAGTGCAGTTCTCCACCAAGACTTAGGAAGATTAGAAGCAGGACCCCTCGCCCGTCAATTAGTTGCAGGGGGAAATCATGGAGAATCTTGGCAACATTATGACCCATTTATTCTCGATACATTCAAACAAATGGGCGGTGCCAGTGTTCATGTTCGTCAATTAGCAAGAGTCCATGAAATAGTTAAACTCTATCGTCAAGCTGAACGTTGTTTAAGGGAGTTCAAATTAAACGATCCTTGGTATATTAAGCCAGAAGAAAAAGATGGTAAAGGTTGGGGTGCAACTGAAGCTGCTAGAGGTGCATTGTGTCACTGGATAGAAATAGAAAAAGGCAAAATTAAACAATACCAAGTTATCGCCCCCGGTACTTGGAATATCGGACCCCGTGATGGAGAAGGACAATTAGGACCGATTGAAAAAGCATTAATTGGCACACCAATTAAAGATCCTAAAGACCCGGTGGAAGTTGGTCATGTTGCCCGCTCTTTTGATTCATGTTTGGTGTGTACTGTTCACGCCCATGATGCGAAAACTGGTGAAGAATTGGCACGGTTTAGAACAGCATAATTTATATGAATCAGAACCCCAATTTTTTGAATAAATCGGGGTTCTGTTGGCGATATATATAATTGTTATTTGCAGTACAAAAGTTCCCAAATCTCTAGGTTAGGCTGGATTTTAATGAATAGTTGGTAATTTCTAATTATTATATTATGAATTATCAATTATCAATGACAAACTTACTAAAATTGGTAACTAATTGTGTCTAATTTAGAACTACATCAATATCTTTCTAAGCTTCCTGAAGCCGCATTACAAGAATTTCTTGAATGGTGTATGTTAGATCAGTCAACAGCCGCAGGATTAGAATTTAAACCAGATCAAACTAAGTTAAAGAATTTAGCACCGGCGGATTATTCTAAGCAATTAGTTGATCAATTTATGAAAGTAAGACCTGACCCAATTAGAGCTGGTTTAGTGGCTGTAATTGCTGGACAACAAGCAGATAAACATGAATTATCTGGGTTAGCTGCTGTGGTTGATTTTGTTTCTCTTTATGTTAAATATTTAATTCCTAAAGATGGTACTAATCCAGAAGAAGCTAATACAATTTTAGCTAAAGCAGCACAACATCAATATGAGCAACTTGTGGAAATTGCCAAAAAACATGATGTGAGTTTATAAATTTCTAGGGTGGGCAATGCCCACCTTAAGTAATATTATTACTACTTTGTTTAATGCTGGTGTTCTTGTTCGTGATGTTTGCAGCCACCTTGACCATGATGATGGTCGTGATTTTGTCCATGAGCGCAACCTTGGAGGTCTTGCTGCATCAGTTTTTCACTCATTTCTTTAAAAGAGTCATCCACGGCTTTTAAGCCTATCCATGCGTCAATTTTTTCGACATCAAACCCAATTTCTCTTTTATCTCCTACTTGTATTAAGGGACGACGAATTAATAAGGGATCTGTCAACATCATTACTAAAGCATTTTCAGCGTTGATACTTTCAGGATTCACCTCTCCAGATTTTATTCTTGGTGCAGCTTTATTAAACCATTCAATGACGGGGCGATCGCCAAAAAATGACCGCAATTTTTCCACTGTCCAAGGTTCGGTTAATAAGCTATGTGCTATCACTTCATGACCTGCGGCTGTGAGTAATACTTTTTGTCTAGTATTGTTTTTACAGCCTGGTTTTTCATAGAAAATTACTCTGGCCATGGATATTTCTCCTATTGATTTCTGGATGGACAATAATAAACGCCGATAAATGCCGATAGACGCAGATTCAAGATGATTTTCTATAATATTTATGAGAATAATCTGTGATTTATCTCTTTTAGTAATATATTTAAAATTTTTTAGCAATGTGGTTAATTACATCAAATTCAAATCTCTGTTTGGGGTCGGTTTCTCCATAAATATTAAATGTTACTGTTGGTTCTTCACCAATAGCTTGAACTTGATGTATTGTCTCAGGGGTAAAACTGACTATATCACCAGGGAATAAGATTATTTCTCCTGTTTTTTTAATTTTATCAGGAAAATCTGGGTGATCACTACGTTTCCAAAATGTATTTTTTTCCTGACCTTTTAATATTGCTACTATTCCCCATGTTCCATGATTATGAATATTAGAAGTCGTCCCTTGTCCAAAGCTAACTGTTTGTACAGTCAAGGGAAATCCTAGTTCATCATATAACAATAAAACCGAGATTCCCGTTTTAAGATCAGGTTGTAAATATTGACTTTGTACCCAATAAGAATTCACCATCAATCGTCTAACTAACATTCTCATTTCAGGCAGTTGTGTTGATTCATCCTCAACATTATTGAGAACATCTTCAACTTCAGTTAAAAAGCGATATAGACGATAATTATCACGTAATAAATCCCATATTCTGGCTGATTGACAGATTTGATAATCTCCATTATCAGCTACAAACCAATCCTTACCTTGCATAATTTTCAAGTATTAATTACTAATATTTTGGTAAGGGAACTACAGGCAAATATAAATTAGGCATCGCATTATCTGGAGTTGCAGGAAACGTGGGAAGTCGTGGTGGATTATTAAGAGTATTCAAGGTTGAGAGTGTTTGATTTGTTGTTTGTTGGAGAAAAAACCAATTATTCATGATCCGTAATTTAGTGATTAGTTAGTTTTGATTTGTAGGCGTTTAGCAATGCTAAACCATTATTTCTGAATCTCCAGATTTAATCATCTTCTTCAGGAGGACGGGTTAAAATATCGAACAGAATACTAGCACCAAAATCATTTTTTTCATCTATAGTTTTTATTCTGGTACTAATTTCTTTAGCTTGATCAATTTTTCCTAGTTTAGCTAATACCAAACCAGAAGCAGCATAAGCATTTAAGTACAATCTAATTTCTGGTTGTGCGTGGCGTTGAACTAGGATAGGTTGAAGTTTTTCCCAGTTATCAGGTAGATTTTCCTCTTTTCTAATTTTAGCGGTTATTTTCTCTGCTGTTGTCAGTGCTAGAACATAATTATTTTTGTAGTAAAAATATCTATAAGCTGCTACTAAAACATCTGTATTTTCTCCTGTTTTAGCTAAAGCTTGCTGCATATATTTTGCAGATTCTTCGGTATTTTCCCAAGTTTGTGTAGCTAATATCAGTAATTCTTTGACATCATCTGCTATATCAAACCAAGAGAATTTATTTGTATGAATTTCCATAATAGGTAATTAATCCCAGTTATTCGGGAATGTTGGAGATTATTCCATGACTTACGCAAAATATCTGTCAAACTCTCTTTCCTTCGTGACCTTCGTTCCTTCGTGGTTCATTCTTCCGTTACTTGTGAGTAAGTCCTATATTCATATCTAATATTTAACATTGTAAATGGTAGTTAGGTATATAAATTTAATATTTTTTTACAAAATTTTTATATAACTCAACTGCTTCTTTAATATTTGCTTGTACTTTTTCTAAAGAATTACCTTCCGATTGTCAGTTAGAAAGTTTTTACATAATATCTGGTGAACTGTAATGATTTTAATCTTGTTTGGCTCATTTTTTCAATATCATTAGAGTAATACCAAATGCAAAATAAAATCTTTTTTGAACATCAGATGGCATATCTTTCGACCTAATTTTTTCAAACCCTAACCGCGTATAAAATCCTGTAGTATTAAAAGCACTTTGTAAATAAATAGGCTTTTGAGCATTTTGAATTAGCGTTATTAGCAATGCATAACCAATGCGTTTTCTCTGCCACTTTGAATGTACCCAAAGTGCTTCTAAAATTGAGTAATTTCCATACGGTTGTAGAAGCGCATAGGCAACAAAACGACCTTTTAGCTCTACTATCCAACAGAATTTCAACTTATCATTACGGCTGGTTATCGCAAACCTTATACAAGCTGTTAAGCTTAACGGGTGACAAGGCGGTTGAAGATGAGATGTGGCAATAATTTGAGAAAATAAGGGTGTAAAAAAAATGGGGACAAGGAAGCCCCCAACGCAAAAAATGTTACCACAATCATATCAAACAATTTTCCGAAAGCAT
>JBJTUF010000126.1:0-37547 GCA_046080565.1 Cuspidothrix sp.
ACCAATTACCAATTACCAATTACCAATTACCAATTACCAATTACCAATTACCAATTACCAATTACCAATTACCAATTACCAATTACCAATTACCAATTACCAATTACCAATTACCAATTACCAATTACCAATTACCGTTTATCAATGACAAAAACTGCATGGGTGTTTCCCGGACAAGGTTCTCAAGCCCTGGGAATGGGAATAGACTTATTAAATCTACCATCTGCCAAAGAAAAATTTATTCAAGCTGAGGCAATTTTGGGCTGGTCTGTTATAGATATCTGTCAAAGTGATATTGATACCTTATCACGGACACTTTATACTCAGCCTAGCTTATATGTGATCGAAAGTATTATTGCTGATATCTTGCGTGAAAAAGGACAAAAACCCGACCTAGTTGCAGGTCACAGTCTAGGGGAATATATAGCTTTGTATGTCGCTGGTGTGTTTGAATGGTCTGCTGGCCTTCACCTGGTCAAACGCCGCGCCGAACTCATGGATAGTGCTGCTGGTGGGATGATGGCAGCCTTAATGAACTTTGACCGAGAAGAATTAGAAACCGTCATTAGTGCCACACCTGATGTCGTTTTAGCTAATGATAATAGTCCCGCCCAAGTGGTAATTTCTGGAACTCCAGAAGCAGTACAGGCCGTAATGTCCCAAGTCAAAGCCAAACGGGCGATCCCGTTAAAGGTTTCGGGCGCATTCCATTCCCATTTAATGAAAGCAGCAGCAGCAGAATTTCAAGAAGTTCTGGACTCAGTTGTTTTTGAATCAGCCGTTGTCCCAGTATTATCTAATGTAGACCCAGTTCCAGCCGTAGAAGCAGACATTTTAAAACAGCGACTTTCCCAACAAATGACAGGTTCAGTTCGTTGGCGAGAAATTTCTCTGCAACTAGCAGAAAATGGCGTGGAAAAAGTTGTGGAAGTCGGTCCAGGTAATGTATTAACTGGTTTAATAAAACGGACTTCTCCTAACTTGACTTTGGAAAATATTCGTAACGCTGGGGAATTACCAAATTAGCATTTTAACTATAACAATTCTGTTTGATTTGTAAGCATAGCCAAAGTCAGATCCCGGAGTTCTCTAAGAAGTTCGGGATCTTGTTATTTGCAACAAATAGAAGACAGCAAAGCAAAAAGGAAAACTTTTTTGATAACTTCTCTTTTGAAAGTGTGTTTATTCATGATCTTGCAAAATAGATTCTAAAATTTCAGGAGTTAAACCATTAGCTTGTGTTTCTTGACTAGCTTTATCCATTGTATTTCTGAGGTTTTGAATTGCTTGTTTTCTATCATTGAGTAAATTTGATTCGATAATTAATGCTAAATTTAACTAAGTTTGTTCCTGTTCTTCTTTGCTACTGCGACGATAAGCGGCGGCAATATTTGATGGAACTTTGATGATTATTTCTTCTATCGTATTCATATTTTTACCATGTTTAGTCTTTTTATTTGATAATTATGATCTAATTTTTGAATTACTGCTGATTTTTGTAAATTATTTTAATCTTTGGGTATAAACTACTTTTCAATCTATGCTTTTGGTAGTAACATAATTATTATATAATATTTTTCATGTTTAATGTGATTTTTGATATAATCAAATAACTCGACAATCTCACGATCAATTTGCTAAAGAATACCTAGAGGAATTATTAACACCTGTAGGAACAATCAAAAAAAGCGAAAAGGTTAAAAGCGAAGTTCAAGAAATTGATGTTTGGTTTGAACCCTTTCCTACTCCCACTCAGGAAAATTTACCTCTAGGTTTATTAGGGAAAATAGCGAAAACCCAATGTTTAATTGAGGCTTTTCGCAACCCACCATCAGAAATAGAAATTCGCAGTTGTTTACTCAAATTATATGCTGTTCATGGCGATATTGTTAGGAAAGCAAAACGAGAAAACAGAAATATTGCTGAATCAGAATTTCCGATTTTATGGCTTTTAACACCAACTTTCTCATCACGAATGATTGCCGGTTTAGGTGCAACTGAGATGGGCGAAGATTGGGTTAAAGGTGTTTATTTTCTGCACGATATTTTGAAAACAGCAATAGTTGTGATTCATCAGTTACCAGAAAATGAGGATACTTTATGGTTAAGAGTTTTAGGGAAAGGAGGAACACAAAAAAGAGCAGTAGAGGAGTTAACGACTTTACCAGAAAATAACCCTTTTAGGGAGAATTTGTTAGAAATTTTAGCCGACTGGCGCAAGAATTTAGAATTGAGAGATAATTTAAGTAAGGAAGAAGAGGACGTAATTATGAATTTATCACCAGCTTATTTACAACAACGGGAAGAGTGGAAGCAAGAAGCAAAAGAAGAAGGAAAGCAAGAAGGAAAGCTAGAAGGACAAGTGGAAGAAAGATTTTTATTGATAACTTCTCTTTTGGAAGGGCGGTTTGGTAGTTTAGATAGTGAGTTATCTGGTTTGGTGGAAAAGATTGCTAATATTCCCATTTCTGAACGCACTCAGTTACTTCTTTCTTTGGGTAATTTATCCCGTGAGGAATTGTTACAAAGATTGGGGAATGAGGACGGTTAGGGTAGTATATTTTTTGGCAGTTTGAGGAGATTTCTCAAACTGCTGATTTTTGTTTAATATTGATTTTTTTAAATCATGAATACAATTGAGCCTCCAATTGTTTCAATATCCGTTTAGGATTATTTTTGTCTCCTTTGAAAAAACTCCAAGCGGCAAAACCAGCAGTAGCGGCAATTAAAGCACTGCCACCTGTTGCTACTGCTAATCCTCCTAACATTCCTAATCCACCCGTAGCTATAGAACCACCACCTAAAAATGCTAAAATTGCATTAGTTGCTGTTGCTCCTGATAAAGTGCTAATTGCTGTGCCTGTACTAGCAACACCAAATGCACTGATAGCAGTCCAAGCTGTACCAACAGCAGCAGCACTTGTTGTAACTCCTAATCCAGCAGCAATTCCTAATTTCTTCTTCTCTTCAGCATCCATTTGTTCAACAGAAGCAACAGAAACTAAAGCCGCTGCACCAATTAAGGCTGCTCCACCTGTTACCAATACTAACCCTCCCAACATTCCTAAACCACCCGCAGCTACAGAGCTACCACCCAACAGAGCTAAAGTTGCATTAGTTGCTGCACCTCAAGATAATGCACTTATAGCTACTCCTGTACCTGCTTTCATTCCCATGTTTGATGCAATTTTTGTGGTGGTTGGGACAATTGCAGTAGCTTTCTGTACTGAGTCACGGACTGTCTTAATTTTAGCAAAAATATTATCATCTTTCTTTTCATTTTGATTACTGACGGTTTCACTCATCAACTTATAAATTACTTTGCAATCTTCTGGTATCTGAGAATTTAAGATAAGTGAGTCTAATAATTTCAAATTTGCTGGTTCAGAAACTTTTTTATCATCTCTGAGAATAGTATAGGTACTAAGTATTTCAGATTTAGATATACTACCTATGACACTAGAACAATTATCAATTAGATTGATTATAAACATATCAACAGTCATCGCTCTGGTGGTAAAACTAGAATGGAAATAAATTTGTTTAAATTCATCAGGTAATAAACTATTTTGAATAATTGTATCAAGTTGTTCTAGAATTTTAAACTCAGCTATTTTTTCTGCGGCTCTGATACATTGATACGTTCCTCTAATAAACTGCTTCTCTTTCTGATTGAGATTAGATGCAGTTAAGGCATTTTCAATACATTGTTCTATTTTGAATAATCTAGAACTGTTACTTGCAATCTTATATCTCTGAGAAACTGAAGAATTGACTTGAGATGATGAAACAATAAAATCTAACAAATTTAGAGCAGGCAAGTCATCTATTGACTTGGCATTGCTAATAAGTTGGTAGGCTTTAAAACATCTTTCTTTACTTGTTGATTTAATATCCGCATTTTTCATTAATTCATATATTATTTTCTCTATGTTTATACTATTATCGAACAATGTATGAACAATAATGATAAGATCGTTTTTATCATCTACATAAACAGCATTTTTACGAGTTATATCATTAGCTATATATTGTTGTGAAAATTGGTCGTAAATTTTACTGAAAGCCCCTTTAACAGAATTATATTTTTCCAGCAAATTACCTATATTATTTTGCTGTAAGTTACGTCTTTTTAAGCAGAGTTTAGTTTCTTCCAAACAATTAGCAGGAATTTTTACTTCATATTCTTTTCCTGATCTTGATGTAACTTGTTGAATTCCACCTTGCTTGGCTGTCTCATAAGCTAAAAAAATGTGCTGTAACTCGTCTTGTTGAGGTTGTATAGTTTGTTGTGTCATGATTAAATAGTGTATTAAGAGTCTTTGTAAGAAATATATCATTCAATTATGGATATAACTCTAAGTAATTAGCAACCGAATAAACACTTATAAGAATGTAAATATTTTTAACAAAAACACTATTATCAAGCACAACTTCAAACTTCAGCTTAAAGAACAGTCCTTTCAACCACCTGATAGAGATCGCTTGTAGGATGGTTTTAGGAAGTGCGATCGCTTATAGTGTGATTTTGGGAAGTGCGATCGCCAAACTCACTAAATGTATCCCTTTAAGATAAAATACAATCAAGTAATATTATAAAAATACCCTCCATGTCCCTACAAGAACTCAAACAAAAAGCCTGTAAATTATCGGAGAGCGATCGCCTCGAACTCGTTCGCACAATTATCGAATCCTTGCAAAATAAACCTAACCAACAGTCAGAAAGAACTCGCATTATCAAACAAATGAAAGGTTTATTAAAAACCAATCAACCAGCACCAACTGATGAACAAGTTAAAGCAATGTTAGCAGAACATAAAGAGGAGAAGTATCTGTAGTGAAAATTCTCATTGATACTAACATTATTCTAGATTACTTCTTGGAAAGAGAGCCATTTTTACAAGACGCAGAAATACTATTTCAAGCAATTGATTCTGGGCAATTAATCGGATATGTCACTGCAACAACACTAACAGATATTTTCTACATTGCTCGTAGACAAACCCAAAGTATTGAATTAGCTAGACAAGCGATTGCAAATATATTAGATATTATGGTTATTTCTCCTGTTAACCGGGCTATTTTAGAAGCAGCTTTTACATCTGAGTTAACAGACTTTGAGGATGCAGTTCAAATTTACTGTGCAGTTGATCAAGGTTTAGATGCAATTGTTACTCGTGATATCAAAGGGTTTTCTAATTCGGTTATACCTGTGTTGTTAGTATCTCAGTTATTGAAACAGTTAGAATAACAATTAATATTTTATCAATCGCTAACCATAGTGCGATCGCAAAGCGCGACCTAGTAATTGCTTATAGTAGGGTTTTGGGGAGTGCGATCGCTAATCGTACTGAAGGTATCGCTTTGAAATAAAATAGAATAAAGGTAATTCTGACTCTGATATCCCTTAAACTCTATAGAACAGAGACCTAAGCTGATTATTTACTGACAGTTTACGGCTGAAACAGAATTAACCTTAGTTAAATCCCCTGAAAAGACCGCTGTATATTTAAAAGGTGATGAACCACTGCAAGTCAAAGGTTTTTTATCAATACGGCGAGGACTCCACCAAGAATCTGCTGTTACAGTCAAGCTTGTACCATTCCATGCTAATCCTTTCACAATCAAACTATTACTTTTCCCAGAGCTTAAGATAGCAGATAGAAAGGTAGCATAATTTACGTCTCCATTAACGGGACTAATACGGGCAATCACTGCTACTTTTGAACCACCTCCACTACCATAACTGGGTAACCAACGTCCAGTAGCAAAGCGTCGAAAATCTGAGCCAGTTTGAGTCCCCGTAGAAGAAAAAACGCCATATAAAATGCCGCTTGCATCTAATTTTCCATTCGATATCAAGCCGTAGCCTGTACCATCATCATTAGTTGTTTCATAGTCACTGCGACACCATCTTTTTACACCATTATCAAAGCGGATAAGCCGGGGATCTTTATTAACAGATGAAACTTGTTGATAACCAATATAGATATTTGTTGTCCCAATAGTTACTCGTGGTCTATTTTTAGCTTTAATTGTGGCTTCAGTATCATTACAGGAAAATGTCACACCATTACCTACTGATGATACAGGAGCAGTTTGGGCGAAAGCTTGAGGATCTAAACCTGCAATTCCTAGATTCGTACCTAATATTACTGATATAGTAGAAGCTTGCAGAGACTTTTTTAACCCAAAGTTGTAAATCATTTTTTATCTGTTAAACTTATTGAGATTATGTACTTACAACTATATTTTGTATATTAAGTAGATAGTTAGCTACAGTAGCATTACTGATTTTGCCATTTTTATTAAGGAATTTCTATTACCAGCCTTTAAGCCAATTGTATATTGTACACCGTCTTTTCTCCAGGTTAAAGTAGCATCTGAACAGTTAGCGCCACAACGAAAATCTGTAAAATAGGCGGTAATATTTTTAGTTAAAGATACGGGTTTACCAGTTAATTTAGGCGTTGTCTTTGTTATTGCTTCTCCAGAAATTATACCAAGACAACAAGCTGTTCCACCTGAACAATCGGGACTAAAACCTAGTAATATTTCGTACTTAGTTTTTGTGGCAGTTTCCATAATGGCGTAAAGAGGATTTTCCCCATCTGATTCAATCACATACTGGGGTAATAAAATCTTAATTTTGGTTTTTTGCTTTAATTTCGATAAAATTGGTTTAAAAACTGGGTGAGGTTGGGTATTTTTTTGTGTTAATTCCTGTTTTGCTACTATTTGGGGCGGGTTTTGTATTTCAGCTAAGGCTATATCTTGAAAATTGCCTAAACAAGTTAAAACCATTAAGGCAGATAAAGTATTGATATTTCTGGAAATATTGATCATTTTCAAAAAGTTGACTATCAAAGTATTTTAGTTTTGAACATTAAACCAGCAGTTCAAGTGGCTACGATGTATACACAAGTCTTATCTGTCTGGGTTTGCGGGTATTTTGCCCTCTAAATCCTTTGCCCCCGTGATCCCCAACTATGGGGGTAAAATGGGGGACTTTGAAAATTCTGGTCGCCCCAATTATAGGAGTTAGGGGCGATTTGACGGAGACTTGGCTAAATCCGATTACTTGTGTCTACATTATAGACTTCAACAAGTGCCGGGAGTATATTACAGTCTAGAATCTTCATTTCTAGATTTAGCTTTGGCCCTATTAGCACTGCGTTTGAGTGCAGAAAGTCTCCCTTCATATCGAGAACGCTGACGTTTGCTAGGAGTATTTTCCACCAAAGTTTTTAAGGCACTACCAAGACTTTTATAGGCATTGGGTAAACTATAACCAAAACGAGTTGCTAGAGCGATCGCTTTTTCATCAGCATCTATCAATTCTTGAATTTGTTTATCCCCATTATTTTTTTGATATAATCGCCAACCGGAAACACCACAAAGTGCTAAAGCTAATACAAGCAATAATCCATCTTGCACCCATAATTCACCGACAGAGCCACCTAAACCAATGGCCAAGGCTGCCATTTCCCAACCATCTTTAGGAATGGTATCGTTTTGAATGCGAGCAACTTCGTGCCAAAACAGCAAATTACGTTGATCCATTGCTAGAGCATCCCATTTTACCAAGTCAATTTGAATTTCCACTTGGTCTTTACCAATTTCTTCACAACGGATCAGAGATGGATTCACCTCAGTTGTACCTTCAACTGATACCCAACTTTGTAATTCTGGCGGTAATAAGCTCTTCAGCCGCCGGAGTTCGCTCATTTCTGCTTTAGCAGAAGAGGTTGCATAGGATGTCATAAAAATCCAGCCCTACAAAATTTCACTATATGATCAGGTTATCACTTTGCTGTGTAGTGATCCGCTTTATTCATCAGAAAAACTACCTCGCTTTTTCCGTGCTTCCATAGCTTTTTCGAGGAGTTCTAATAAGCCGGGAGCTTGTTCTTGAATACTTAATAATAACCTTTCTCCTAAGTCTAGATTTCCTGGATCTTCTCCTGTTTCCATTACTTCCTGCAATCGTGGCAGAGCAATGGTATCCACAATTTGGATTAATCCGCTTAAACAACGGTTAAATTGTCTTTCTGTTAGCGTAGAATCCTCTAGAGGAAATTCAATGATAGCGCGGATTTCACCATCGGATGGATCATATTCCCATTGCAACATTTTCGTTTCCCAAGAAATGGCCAACATCGTCTGGAGGATAGCATTTTTGTGGGGATGGTCTTTAACTTCCGCCAAGACTTGGGGTGCAAATAACCGAAAAAATTTTCCTTCTTCGTCCAGTTGAACAACTATGAGGAAATCTTCGATGTTTTCAGCTTCAACACCTGTAATAATGCGGTCTTCATCTTCATCAAAACGGTAGTCCCAACCAAGGTTATCTAGGTACTTGGCTATTTGTTTGAGATTTGCTGCCATAAAAGCCTCGTAAGGAACAGTGGAGAGGCTGTCACCAAAATTATTTTAACCTTGGTAGGGGCATTTACTCAATTATTCTCTGATCATCATTACTTTGTAGTGACCGTTGACGGTTGACTCTGACCTGTCATCGAATTCCAGTTGCAGAACTTAACAAAGCTAATACTCAAAGTCTTTTTTGTGAAAGTACCGCATTTTGGTAAACTTGAAAACTGAAATAGCTAAGAAAACGACGCTAAGACCAGCAATATAGAGGGCAGATTCCGTGGAAAATACAATTGGTTTAGAGATTATTGAAGTAGTTGAGCAAGCGGCGATCGCTTCTGCAAAGTGGATGGGTAAGGGCGAAAAGAACATTGCTGACCAAGTAGCAGTGGAAGCTATGCGCGAACGGATGAACAAAATCCAAATGCGTGGCCGCATCGTCATCGGTGAAGGAGAACGGGATGATGCTCCCATGCTCTATATCGGTGAAGAAGTAGGGATCTGTACCCGTGAAGACGCTAAAGACTTCTGTAAACCCGATGAATTAATCGAAATTGATATCGCTGTTGACCCCTGCGAAGGTACAAACCTCGTAGCTTATGGACAACCCGGTTCAATGGCTGTTTTAGCCATTTCCGAAAAAGGTGGTTTGTTTGCTGCTCCTGACTTCTACATGAAGAAATTGGCTGCACCACCAGCAGCTAAAGGCAAAGTTGATATCAACAAATCAGCTACAGAAAACCTCAAGATTCTTTCTGAGTGTCTAGACCGCGCTATTGAAGAACTTGTAGTTATTGTTATGAAGCGCGAACGTCACAACGATTTAATTAAAGAAATCCGTGAAGCCGGCGCAAGAGTATCACTAATTTCTGATGGTGACGTAGGTGCAGCTTTATCTTGCGGTTTTGCTGGTACTAACGTTCATGCACTCATGGGTATTGGTGCTGCTCCTGAAGGCGTAATTTCCGCCGCAGCTATGCGAGCCTTAGGTGGACACTTCCAAGGGCAATTAATTTACGATCCAGCAATAGTAAAAACAGGTTTGATCGGCGAAAGCAAAGAAGCAAACTTAGAACGTCTAGCTTCTATGGGTATTACTGACCCTGATAAGGTTTATGATGCTCATGAATTGGCATCTGGCGAAACAGTTCTTTTTGCTGCTTGCGGTATCACCAGTGGTAACTTGATGCAGGGTGTACGCTTCTTCCACGGTGGCTCTAGAACTCAAAGCTTGGTTATTTCTACCCAGTCTAAAACTGCTCGCTTTGTAGATACCATTCACATGGCCCAGCAACCCAAAGTTGTGCAATTGCACTAAAAATTGGTGATTGGTGATTGGTAATTGGTGATTGGGTGTGGAGTGCAAAATGAACCAACCTATTACCTATTACCTATTACCTATTACCCATGATCCATGATCCATTAACAATTACCTATTTAAGAAATGAATATTGCAGTGGTGGGGTTAAGCCATAAAACAGCCCCAGTAGAAGTTAGAGAAAAATTAAGTATTCCTGAACCTCAAACCGAAAGTGCGATCGCCCAACTTTTGAGTTATCCTCATATTGATGAAGTCGCCATTCTCAGCACTTGCAACCGCTTAGAAATTTACATTGTTAGCAACGAAACTACCCAAGGTATTCAAGAAGTAACTCAGTTTCTTGGTGAACATAGTAAACTCCCCATCATGTCTTTGCGGCATCACTTATTTATGTTGCTCCATGCTGATGCCGTAACCCATATTCTTCGAGTTGCCGCCGGCTTAGATAGTTTAGTATTAGGTGAAGGTCAAATTCTCGCCCAGGTTAAAAACACCCACAAACTTGGACAGCAATTTAATGGCATCAAAACCATTTTAAATCGCTTATTTAAACAAGCCCTCACCGCAGGTAAACGAGTTCGCACAGAAACCAGTATAGGTACTGGAGCAGTTTCCATCAGTTCCGCCGCCGTAGAATTGGCACAGATGAAGGTAGAAAATTTATCTGCCTATCGAATTTCTATTCTCGGCGCTGGGAAAATGTCCCGGTTACTTGTACAACACCTCATTTCTAAAGGTGCAACTCAAATTAGTATTGTTAATCGTTCCCGTGGTAGGGCTGAAGAACTAGCCAAACAGTTCCCGGAACAACCTATACAAATCCATTTACTGCCAGAAATGATGTCAGTAGTTGCCGATAGTGATATAGTATTTACCAGCACCTCTTCCACAGAACCAATTTTAGATCGAGCTAAATTGGAAAAAGTCTTAGCAGCAAATCAACTTTTGATGTTATTTGATATTTCTGTACCTCGAAATGTAGACTCAGATGTAAATGAATTAACAAACGTTAAAGCATTTAACGTTGATGACCTCAAAGCAGTTGTCGCCCAAAATTATGAAAGTCGCCGCCAAATGGCACAAGAAGCAGAGAAAATTCTCGATGAAGAACTAGAAGCTTTTGACGTTTGGTGGCGCAGTTTAGAAACCGTATCTACAATCAGTTCTCTACGGAATAAAATAGAAACTATCCGCGAACAAGAATTACAAAAAGCATTATCTCGCTTAGGTTCAGAATTTGGCGAAAAGCATCAAGAAGTAATAGAAGCCTTAACACGGGGGATAGTGAATAAAATTCTTCATGATCCCATGGTACAATTACGCGCCCAGCAAGACGTAGAAGCCAGAAGACGATGTATGCAAACGCTGCAAATGCTATTTAACTTAGATGCAGAGGAGCTATTTAGCTAAAATCAAGACTGAGGAAAGAGGTAGGGGAGTAGGAGGAGAAATTTCTTTCTGACTCCTGAACTCCTGACTCCTGAATTCTCACATTTACACAGAAAAGACAACACGGAAACCACAAATTCTTAAACCACCTTCAGCTTCATTCCAACTTCTACTAGCGCTGCGACAAAGTTCTGCACTAAAATTCCATGCACCACCCCTGAGAACCCGACGATACTTATCACCACCATCTTCCCAAATACTACCATCTGTAGGTGCGGCATCATAGTTATTATGCCAAGGATCAGCACACCATTCCCACACTAAACCGTGCATATCATATAAACCAAAAGTATTCGCAACTTCAAAATAACCGACATTAGTAGTTTCTTTGCAAAATCTACTTTTTGGTTCAACAGAATAAGTATCGCTACCACTACAATTGATTAAATCAGAAGTTATTGTTTCTCCAAAATGAAAAGACGTGGTAGTTCCTGCACGACAAGCATATTCCCATTCTGCCTCACTTGGTAAACGATATTCTCTCCCAGTTTTAATTGCTAATCTCGCACAAAATTCCACAGCTTCATACCAAGAAACATTTTCAACTGGTAAATTTGACCCTTTAAATTTTGATGGGTTGGGATGCAATGACTGTTTAACTTGAGGTAAAGCTGCTATAGTTCTCCACTGTAATTGAGTAATAGGATATTTCCCCATAAAAAAAGCTGGAACTGTAACTTCATGTTGGGGACGTTCATCATCATCACCCTCAGAACTTAGAGAACCCATAATAAACGTTCCTTTAGGAATTGACACCATTCCTAAAGTTGTATTTCTGCCTAAATCTTCCTCAAAATATTTAGCACTACGTCTATCTCTATTAACTTCTCTACCGGAAGTATCCACAGTAATCACATAAAAATCAAAATTATATAAAGGCGGTAAAGGAACAATAATTTTTGTGGGAAGTGGTTCTGGATTTTGTAGTGTTAATGGAGGTTTAGGAAGAGAAGAAAATTTAAGAACCACAGGAGATTTAGAAAAATGTAAATCATCCAAAACATCCAATGCTGATTGATATCTATCACTAGCAAAATGTTGGAGTAATTTATCTAAGATTTGCGTTAATTCATCACTAATAGTAATACCTTTAATGCGTAAACGTTCTTGCCATAACCATTTAGCATTCATAGCATCATAAAGATGATCTTTTAGTTGTCCATAATCATCTTGTAAGGGTAAATCTTGAGTTAATAACCGTACACAAGTAACACCCAAAGCGTATAAATCACTTGCTTGACAAGCAAACCCAGCCATCTGTTCAGTTGGTGCATAACCTAGAGTATAAATAGCTGTTGCTTGTCTAGCTATACTGGTTTGAGTAACTTGTTTTGCACCTCCAAAATCAATTAATACGGGTTTTTTATCACTATCCCGACGAATAATATTTTCTGGTTTGATATCCCGATGAATAATATTATGGTTGTGAATAAAATCCAGGACTGGTAATAAATCAGCTAAAAGTTGACGAATTTGGTCTTCACTATAAGCTTGATGTTCTAATTCCTCGCGGAGAGTTTTCCCAATAATAAATTCCTGGACTAAATACAAACTAGAACCTTGTTCAAAGTAAGCTAGAAGTCGCGGAATTTGGGAATGATTTTCTCCCAAATCATATAATCTAAAAGCTTCTTCTCGGAAAAATTCCGCAGCTTTAGCACGTTGTCCAGTTCCCTGAACTTGGGGGAAAAATTGCTTAATTACACAAGGTGCATTAAGTCTATCTACATCTTCAGCAGCATAGGTTCTGCTAAACCCACCTTCACCTAATAACCTTAAAACTCGGTAACGGTTTCTGAGGGTTTCTCCAAAGTTATTTTCTTGACAACTTAGACAAGATTTAGCGGTTTTAGGGTTGAAGGGGTTGGAACAATTGGGATTTTGGCAAATTTGCATAGAAGTTGGGAAAATAGCATCCTGTTCAAAGTCATCCCCAATTTTATTAATTTGTCAAAATGGTATTTATAACGGAAGGCAATAGACAATATGCAAGAGTAAAATCCTTGGTATGATTAGGTTTTACGAATCAATAATGTCCTAATCATTGTGGCTACAGCTATATTACTATATTTGTCTAAACTATGATTTATTTGATTTTTCTGATTATGATGATGTAGTTTATAAAAAGTATAAAAATTATAAAAATCACAGTTGAGAATATGATGAAAAATCATCTTCATCACAAAAATCCTAAAAATCATAGTGCAGACGATTTATTTATAAATAACATTGTCGCTAAGAGAAATCTGTACTGTTTGTTGCACAGATTTTTACCTTTCTCCGTTCTCTATGGACTGGTTACTTAGTACCTCTATGATAATGTACTAGGAAATATATATTATTTTATACTCTTATCAAAATTTCCTTAACGTTTTGATTTAACCTCAAGGTAGATAATATAAACTTTTTCAGTAAACAGCCATACTTAAAAATAATAGTATTAAGTACGACTTATGACTCTACAGAAGCAAAGATAAAGATTCAAGGGTGGGGAAACTCCACCCTTACAAGTGTTTAAACTTGACAACTTAATTCACCGGCTTTTTGGGTAAAGCGGCGGTTTTCTCGATAATCTACCCGACAATCTATCACGGCTGGGACATCTTGAGAGAGTGCTTCTTTAAGTAAGGGAACGAAATCTGCTACAGATTCGACTCGATAACCTTTTAGTCCCATACTTTCGGCTAATTTGACAAAATCAGGATTACCAAAATGGACAAATGAGGAGTTACCCGGTCCAAATTGATTTTCTTGTTTCCACTCAATTAAACCGTAACCACCGTCATTAAAAATCAGCGTTACAAATGGTGTTCCTACTCGCAAAGCTGTTTCTAATTCTTGGCAATTCATCATAAAACCACCTTCACCTGTAGCAGCTACAACTTTGCGATTTGGATGAACTAATTTTGCGGCTAATGCACCAGGAATAGCAATTCCCATAGCGGCAAAACCATTAGAAATAATGCAAGTATTGGGACTATGACAATGATAATGTCTAGCAATCCACATTTTATGCGCGCCTACATCAGAAATCACGATATCATCAGGACCCATTACTTGCCGCAAGTCATAAATTAATTTTTGCGGTTTGATGGGAAATTCATCATCTTTAGCGTATTCTTCATAATCAGCACGAATGTTAGAACGTAAGCTGATAGAGTAAGGATTGGGTTTATTTTGTCTGTCTGCTAATTTTAAGATTTCATTCACAGAATCAGAAATATCTCCTACTACTTCGACTTGGGGAATATAACTACTGTCAATTTCCGCAGAAGTTGCGGCAATATGAATAATGGGGATTTCTCCTTCAGGATTCCATTTTTTAGGAGAAAATTCAATTAAATCATAGCCAATGGCGATGACTAAATCGGCATTATCAAAACCACAGGTAATAAAATCTCGTTGTTGCAATCCCACAGACCAAAGTGCTAAGGGATGGGTATAGGGAATGACACCTTTTCCCATGAATGTGTTAACAACGGGAATATTCATTTGGGTGGCAAATTGTGTTACTGTGTCGCTAGATTTGGCGCGAATAGCTCCATTTCCTACTAAGATGATGGGATTAACGGCTTGGGAAATTGCGGCAGCAGCAGCACGAATACTAACAAAAGAAGCATAGGTTTTTTCACTATTATCCTTATCTAAAGGTTTGCCTTCTACGGGCATGGCGGCAATATTTTCTGGTAAATCAATGTGAACTGCACCAGGTTTTTCTGTTTGCGATCGCTTGAAAGCTTTTCTCACTATTTCCGGTGTAATGCTGGGTCTGACAATCTGTTTATTCCATTTAGTAACTGGGGCAAACATAGCCACTAAATCTAAATATTGATGGGATTCAATGTGCATTCTATCTGTTCCCACTTGCCCAGTAATTGCTACTAATGGCGCACCATCTAGGTTAGCATCTGCCACTCCTGTCATTAAATTTGTTGCCCCTGGGCCAAGGGTAGAAAGACAGACTCCGGCTTTTCCTGTTAACCTCCCATACACATCAGCCATGAAAGCTGCACCTTGTTCATGACGGGTAGTAATAAATTGAATTGAGGATTTTTTTAATGCTTCCAAAACGTGCAAATTCTCTTCTCCAGGAAGTCCAAAAACATATTGTACTCCTTCATTTTCTAAGCACTTTACTAACAATTCTGCGGTATTCATAATTTTGGTAATTGGTAATTGGTAATTGGTAATTGGTAATTGGTAATTGGTAATTGGTAATTGGTAATTGGTGATTAGGAAGAAAAACGAAAATATTCCCCCCTGCTTCTTCCCTTTACTTCATCCAAACTGTTTTCACATTCACAAATTCATGTAAGCCTTGAATACTTAATTCTCGTCCGTATCCTGAACGTTTAATTCCCCCAAAAGGTAAACGAGGATCAGATTTAACCATGCCGTTAATAAATACTGCGCCGGCTTCAATGTCTGTAATTAGGCGATGTTGTTCTTCTGTATTTGTTGTCCATGCACTTGCACCTAAACCAAAGGGTGTATCATTAGCTAGTTTAATGGCGGTATTGAGATCAGGAACTCTAAATAATAATGCTACAGGGCCAAAAAATTCCTCTTGGGCTATGGGTTGATCTACGGGAATATCTATGATAATTGTCGGGGGGTAAAAGTTCCCTGGTAGTTCTGTTAAAGGATGTCCACCGGTGAGGACTTTACCACCACTTTTGAGGGCATTTTTAACTTGTTGGTCTAATTCTTGGAGAATTTGGGGAGTTGCTAAGGGTCCTAAATCTGTATCTGCTTCTAGGGGATTTCCTATTTTCAAACTCTGAAATTTTTCTAACAGTAATTTTTCAAATTTATCGGCGATCGCATCAGCAATAATAAACCGTTTAGCCGCAATACAAGATTGTCCATTATTTAACATTCTCGCTGTTACTGCGGTGCTAATTGCTGTCTCTAAATCAGCACTTTCTAAAACAATAAATGGGTCACTACCCCCCAATTCTAAAACAGTTTTTTTGATTTGTTGCCCCGATGCAACGGCTAAAGATGCACCTGCTGGTTCACTACCTGTGAGAGTGGCAGCTTTAACTCGATTATCTGCCATTAAGTTGGCAACTTGGGCAGCACCAATTAATAATGTTTGAAATACGCCTGTGGGAAATCCTGCACGGTGAATAATCTCTTCTATTGCCAGGGCGCACTGTGGCACATTAGAAGCGTGTTTGAGTAGGCACACATTGCCCGCCATGAGTGCGGGTGCTGCAAACCGGAAAACTTGCCAAAAGGGAAAATTCCAGGGCATGACAGCGAGAATAACTCCTAATGGTTGATATTTTACAAAACTATGACTAGCATCAGTTTTAACCGTGACATCAGCGAGAAAACTGGGGGCATTTTCGGCGTAATAACGACAAACAAGGGCGCATTTTTCCACTTCTGCGATCGCTGCTTTTAATGGTTTACCCATTTCCAGGGTCATTAATTTCCCGAAATCTGCCTTTTCTTGTTCTAGAATGTTTGCTGTTTGTTCTAACCAGTGCGATCGCTGTGCAAAACTTATTTTACGGTATTCTTCAAAAGCTTTTCCTGCTAAATCTAACTTAGCAGCAATTTCTACATCTTTTAGTGGCTCAAATATTTTGAGCGTTTCTCCAGTCGTAGGATTAATGGTAGCTATAGTCATTTCTAACCTCAACTGTATACCACTATATTGTTAGAGCTATCATATAGCAGGAGGCAGGAGTCACAGTGCAAGAATCAGGGGGGAAAGCCTTGTTATATCTAGATTTCAAGCATTAATTCTGACTTAGTTATCATCCAACGCATCCATATCTGATATTGGACTCATTTGAGTTTGATACAATCTTACTGAACGATCAATACCTTTAAAACGATAATCGCCAATATCCTGAAAATCTGATTTTTTTGCCAACATTTTGTAAGTAACTTCACTAATTACACATTCACCAGGAGCGCAAATTGCCTCCATCCTTGACGCTAAATTAATAGTTGCGCCTAAAGCCGTATAATCTACTCTTTGAGAACTACCCACATCCCCAACCACAGCTTTACCACTATTAATAGCAATACGTAATTGTAAAGGTTCTTGCCAAAAATGATTCTCATTGAGTTGTTGTAATCGAGTAAGCATTCCCTTCGCAGATGCTACTGCCCGATCTGCATGACCTGGATCGGGATCAGGAGCGCCAAAAAATGCCATAATACAGTCACCAATATATTTATCTAAAGTGCCACCATACAAAAATACTTCTTTTAACATTTCTTCAAATAAATTGTTTAATAATTCAGCGATTTCTCTAGGTTTAAGTCGTTCGGAAATGGCTGTAAAACCAACTAAATCTGCAAATAAAATACTAATTTCGTTTTCAGCAGGAGCTAAACGCCCATCGGATGAACCACCCACGGATATCAATTGCTGAACCACAGCAGGGGAATGGTATCGTTCTAAACGATGTCGAATAACTTCTTCCTGTTTTAGCTTATCTACTAATAGAGAACGTTGCACACTAGAAGCCACAATATTTGCTAATGCCGAAAAAAAGCTCAGTTCTTCTTCTCCCTCACTTTCCCAATGAGATGGAGAAAAACTAGCATCAGCATAGAGAACACCAATCACATTATCTTCATCCCATAATGGGACTGCCATAGCACTACGAATACCTTTAAATAATATACTTTGTTCACTAGAAAATCTTTCATCAGATTGAGTATCCGCACTTTGAATAGCAATTTTTTCTGCAAATACTTTTTGACAAATAGTGCGGCTAATCCAATTACTATCTCTAGCTAAAGTTTCCTTTTCAGCAACCTCTCTAGTAGCCGAATTGATTAACTCCAACTGACCAGAATCATGCAGATTAACTAATAGTGCTAATCGATCAATACTATCAAGATAACGAAATACTACTTCCTGCACTTGGGAGAAAATTTCCTCAATAGATGCAGCCGCACACAGATTTTTAGCTATATTTACTAAGTCTTTCAGCCGCGCAATAGTTTGATCTTTATTATTACTATTTCCATCAATTCCATTAGCATGAATCCATTGGTATTGTAGTTGTTCTACATCGCGGCAAATAGTTCTTTGTTGATAATTATTACCTAGAGTTGAAAAACTTTGTCTATATTGATCATCATCAGCCGTCGTGAATTTTACGACTAATTTAATGTTACCCAAAGAAATCACATCGTCATGAGATAATTCTTGGGATTGAGTAATTAGATATTCATTAACTTGTGTACCATTTTTACTACCTAGATCCTCGATAGTCCACACACTTTCACCAGTTTTTACAATTCGCGCATGATTGCGGGAAATGCCTCCATAGGGTAAAAGAAGGTTACATTCTGGTAATCGTCCGATAGTAAATATGTCTTGATCTACTAGAACTGTTGTTTCGGCAGTTCCTTCTTGTTGGAGGATGAGTGTGAGTTGATTCATGAGTGTTATACATTCAGACTGGAAACTAGGGGCGCAAGTCTCAGTGGAACTGGGTAAACCAAGGGTTTATCTTTCTCACCGCTTACGCAATAGATACCAGATATCTGCTTGCTGTTTGAGTAGATTGTGATTCGAGAGAGATTGTTTGTGAAAGTTCTAACATTTTATTATTTATAGCAGAACCCAGGAGGTGAAACACCTTTACTGCTTGATAGTGCAGCATGGTATTGGTATAAGCCATATTTTGGTTGTTCATGTTGTACCTGATTGATTTGGAATCTGCTGTATATACTATTCACTGCATTCAAATTCAGATGATCGCAGAGATATAGCAGGTAACAGGTGACAGGTAACAGTTCTCAAAGCCTTTCAGTATCTAAGTTCTAGTTTTCCTTTATCTCCTAACTGTATTGTCTGCAGCTATAGTACAAATGAAAAATGGAAAAATGAAATTTATCACTCAGGGCTAACAATAAGAATACTGTTTAATTAGCCAGAGAGATTTTACTAATGTTTTAATTGTCTGCTTCTACCTCGTTTATGAATAAATGTGTTGTTAATAACTACCTAAACTGGTGGTAGTTCTAAAGGTATATTACCTAAAAGTCCTTTACGAAAATCAGTAATCATTTGTCTGGCTGCCCTTTCCACATCTCCTTTATAGCGATGTGCTGCGAGAGCTTGTAAATATGCTTCTCCTGTGTGCATGATGGAATCTAAGTCATAGCGTGTACGTAAGGGATGAGGTGGTAAAAAGTTAGGATATGTTTCCTGCAATTCATTCAGTATATCTACGAATGCTCCAGCGATAAGTTGATTATCATAGGATGCTTCCCCAATATCATCACAAATAGCTAATTTGCCTCCTGCGGCTTGATTGTCCAGTCTAGCAGGAATGACTCCAGGAGCATCTAGTAATTCTAACTGTTCGGAAATCCTCACCCACCGTAATTGACGGGTAACACCGGGACGGGCGGCACTTTCTACAACTCGCTTACCTAGTAGACGATTGATTAAAGCTGATTTACCAACATTGGGAAAACCAATTACCACAGCGCGGACAGGACGGGGTAACATTCCTCTTTCTTGACGGCGTTGGTTAAGTTCTATACCTGCTGCTTGGGCGGCTTTAGCAACGGCCGTCACACCTTGACCATGTTGGGCATTAGTAAAATATGCAACTTGTCCTTGACTTTTAAACCATTCTGTCCAGCGCGATCGCACTTGTGGCAAAATCATATCCAACCGATTAAGTACCAATATCCGGCTTTTACTTCCCACCCATTCATCCATTTGGGGGTGGTTTGTCGCTAGAGGAATACGCGCATCTCTTACTTCTAAAACCACATCTACTCGCTTTAGCTGTTCCTTGAGATTTTTCTCAGCTTTGGCAATGTGGCCGGGATACCATTGAATCAGATTTAATTTGTAGTTTTGTGTAATTGACATTTTTGTTAGTTGTTAGTTGTTAGTTGTTAATGGTCAGTTCTTAGTTGCCTCTTGCCTTTTGCCTCTTCCCTCTTCCCTTCTAACTCGATTGATGTAAAATTAAACGGTTGCCATCTGGGTCATAGGCATAAATTTCTTGACCATGGGAAGCTTTATGAATTACTCCCGATGGGGGATAACCTAAAGCTGTTAGATGAGAGATGGCTCTTTCAAGATTATCTACTTCTAAACATAAACTTATTGAACTTTGGGAATGAGTAACAAATTCCTGTTCGTTGCCTGGTTTAGGTTGAAAAATGCCTAATATTAAACTAGGGATTTGAAACTCGGCATAGACTAGGGGTATGAATTTTTGTGGTTCTTGTTCTAATAATTGAGCATAAAAACTAACTATATTGGCAAAATTAATCGTGGCTATGGTGACAATTACATGATTATATTGCATATTGCATATTTACTTTGGAAGTGATCTCAGAAAAAATGTCAAAACCAGCTACAGCTTAAATAACTGTATCAAAAAATCTTCAGGACAATTCTGCTATCTCCCCAACTCCTGCTTCCTGCCTCTTACGCATAATACTGTGACATAAATTTATCAGTAATATTCCACAACCTTTCGTCTAATTTTGATAATGCCCATTCGGCAATGTTTTGGGGAACTCCACCATAGAAGGCTTCCGCAATACTACCTGTAATACAAGCTATGGTGTCACTATCACCACCAATGGAAATGGCGTTACGAATTGCATCTTCAAAATCTGTAGATTCTAAAAAGGCAATTATGGCTTGAGGAACAGACTCTTGACAAGAATCTTTAAATTGATAATGGGGTCTAATTTCATTCAGAGTTGGCTTTAAATTATAACCAAAGGAATTTTGTATATATGATTTAATACTAGCTTTGTCATAGCCTGTACGTGCTAAAAAAATAGCGGCGGCGGTTGCCTGTGCGCCTTTAATTCCTTCCGGGTGGCTATGGGTAACTACAGCACTATTTTCTGCTTCTTGGAGTACAGTATTCAAGTTATCGAATGCTGATGCAATGGGACTAACTCGCATGGCTGAACCGTTTCCCCAACTGTTATAAGGTTCAATGCTATCTGACTCTGCCCATGCTTGAAATTGTTCACCATACCCAGCGTCTGGATATTCTGAGTAGTAAAATTTAAAGTTTTCGGTATATTGAAATTGGTCAATATACTTAGTATTATCAGGAAATGTAGCCGCATTCAGAATAACTTCGGCAACTGCTATGGTTAGCACCGTATCGTCTGTGAAAGTGCATTCCTCATTGAACAGGGGAAAATCCTTGGTTTTGATATTTTGAAACTTGTAAATAGAACCGATGATATCACCAGCGATCGCACCCAGCATAGTTATTAAATTAAATTCGTTTTTCTAAGCATATTACTGTCCTCTAGTCTTGCACAACTGTGAGTAATATTTGACTTTGATCTCAAAAACATAATTTTGTCAGTAATATCTAGTAATTTATTGGTACTTATTTATATCCAGTGATTAATAAATTCACAGAAAACATGACTTCTGATGCTATTTTCTAGTCATATTTTAATCATCTGTCAATAATGTAATCAGTTTTCGTGACTTGAGATTGGGAGCTTGACAGTGTTTCGAGTTTCGGGTACACTTATAGTATTAGTGGGAAAGTGTACGCCCATATATATAAGGTTTTTATTTATCAAAATTATAATTTGTCAGAATTAGGATATCCAGGATTTAAGGATTTACAGGATGTTTTAATTTATCAAAACCAGTCCACAATAGAAAGTCCTGAAACTCTAGAAAATTCATTAACATTGTGAGTAACAAGAGTTGCTTGAAGTGCTACAGCTATTCCTGCAATTAAAACATCTATTGAACCGATAGGAGTTCCTTTTTGTTCTAAGTCAGCACGAATTTTAGCAGCAGCAACAGCAGCATCTTTATCAAAAGAAACTAAGTCAACCCGGTTTAAAATTTGTTGAAGTTGTTGAGTTCGTTTTGCTGGTGAAGTAGACTTAGCAATTCCCACTTGTAATTCAAAGAGAACAATTGTAGGAATTATAATTTCCTGAGCAGGTATTTTAGCCAGGTTTTGAGCAATTTGTCCTTGACCTTTAAAATAATAAATCAAGGTATTGGTATCCAAAACATACATTTAGAGACTCTCCCGCAAAATATCTTCTCCTGCTTCATTTCTAATTTCTTCTAAACTAGGAAATTCGTCTTTCCAAGCTCCTGCAAGTGAATAAACTAGTTCTTCCCAAGAAAGATTTGCAGAATCATTGATAATTTTGTGAGTATTTAAGTGTTTATTACGGATAAATTCAGCAAAATTCAAAATCTCTTGAGCTTGATTTTGGGGAAGATTTTGCACAAGTGTGTAAATTTGTTCAGCAATGGTCATAATTAATAAAGATTTTCAGGATGTAGATTTTTGTGTTTAGTACATGATTTCACTTGTATTGTACTACAGATTTGTATTTGTCTGAATCAGAACGCCCTTCGGGAAGTCAAAAGTCAAAAGTCAAAAGTCAAAAATTAAGTATACTTAATTAAAAGTTTGAAATTTTGATGCCTAATGAATAATCATACACCCATAAATGAAAGAACTTTTGAATTTGCTGTCAGAATTACAAAGTTGTGTTCTTATCTGGATAAACAACCCGGTACACCAAGATTATTAGCTGCTCAATTATTTAGATCCGGTACATCTATAGGTGCTAATATTGAAGAATCGCGTAGTGCTGAAAGCGATAAGGATTTTGTTAGTAAACAATCAATAGCACTCAAGGAAGCAAGAGAAACAAAGTATTGGTTAAGGTTGTTAGTGAAATCAGAAATTGTCCCTAGTGAAAAAATAGTAGATATGGTTGATGAATGTGAACAGTTGATGAGAATTATTGCTAAGTCAATTGTCACAACTAAAGGAAAGATGAAAAACAATTAATTTCTTGTTTTTGACTTTTGACTTCCCGAAGGGTGTCCTGATTCTGACAATCCACAACCCTATATATATGCGCGGACAGATTTCTAATCTTAACATAAGTGTAATCTAAATTTTTCGCCTTGTCAAGTCTTGAAGTAAATTAAATTATCCCCACTTGGGAGATAAAAGAATTGAGAAAGGGCAAATATGGAATAGGATTCTGGGATATCCTTAGATAGAAAGGATATTGGCGAAATTAAAGTAGAATGAAGCTGGCAGCAAGAGTAAGTCAGGTAACACCCTCCATCACCTTAGCCATCGCAGCTAAAGCTAAGGCTATGAAAGCTGAGGGAATAGATGTTTGTAGTTTTAGCGCGGGTGAACCAGATTTTGACACGCCAGCGCATATCAAAGCCGCAGCAGCAAAGGCTTTAGATGAAGGTAAAACCAAGTATGGTCCGGCCGCTGGTGAACCAAAGTTACGGGAAGCGATCGCACACAAACTCAAAAATGATAATGGTCTTAATTATAAAGCCGAGAATGTGATTGTCACCAATGGCGGTAAACATTCTCTGTATAATTTAATTGTGGCATTGATTGACCCCGGTGATGAGGTAATTATACCCTCACCCTACTGGTTAAGTTATCCCGAAATGGTGACGTTAGTTGGTGGTAAATCAGTGATTGTGGAAACAACTGCCGCCACTGGCTACAAAATCACCCCAGAACAGCTAAAAAAAGCTATTACCCCAAAAACAAAGTTATTTGTCCTTAACTCCCCTTCTAACCCCACAGGGATGGTATACACACCAGAGGAAATTAAGGCATTAGCTAAGGTAATAGTTGATGCAGATATCTATGTTGTCTCTGACGAGATTTATGAAAAGATTCTCTATGATGGTGCGGAACATATCAGCATCGGTTCTTTAGGTGAGGAAATTTTTGCCCGCACCTTAATTAGTAACGGTTTCGCTAAAGGTTATTCTATGACCGGTTGGCGCTTAGGTTACTTAGCTGGACCACTGGACATTATCAAAGCGGCCAGCACCATCCAGGGACATAGTACATCAAATGTGTGTACATTTGCTCAATATGGAGCGATCGCTGCTTTAGAAAGTTCCCAAGACTGCGTAGAAGAAATGCGTCAAGCTTTTGCTAAACGTCGTCAAGTAATGTATGACAGACTCAACGCCATTCCGGGTTTAAGTTGTCCTAAACCAGATGGTGCTTTTTACCTCTTTCCCGACATCAGCAAAACCGGTTTGAAATCCCTAGAATTTTGCAACGCTATCCTGGAATCTCATCAAGTTGCACTTATTCCCGGTGTTGCTTTCGGTGCTGATAAAAATATTCGTCTTTCCTATGCTACAGATATGGCGACAATTGAAAAGGGAATGGATAGACTAGAAAAATTCGTTCGTTCTCGGATTTAGGAACATACAGCTTACATCCATTGTGTAGGGGTTTAGCACTGCTAAACCCTTCCTTGTTTATTAAACAACTAGACAAATTCATCAACTTTTTTCCCCAATGTATAATTAATTTTGCCTAGATGCTTAACACTTCCACAAATAAAATAGAAATTCTCAATCTAATTGAGCAAAATAAAAAGAAGAATGTAAACATTGCCATAACTATAATCACATAACTCGTGTGATCTCGATCTCACTTAAAACAATCTTAATTTAGCTATAATTACTAGATTCCTGTGATCTGAATCTCACTGAAAACAATATTAATTTAGCCATTTTTTATTGCTTAAAAAATTAATATAATTTTAGTTTTCATTTGCGAAATATATTACTATAGGAAGAGAAATTAGATTTTTTCTATCAACCTATTTATGTTTCATATAGTAGTAGGGCATAGTAACGATCCAAACTCAGAGTTGGCAGTTGAAGAAGTGCTTCAGCAGTGCCAAACTGATTTAGGAGAAAAAATACCACAAGCAGGAATTTTATTTTCCGCCATTGACTTTGACCATTTCCTGGTTTTACGAAAAATTTATGAAATTTTTCCAACAATTGAATTAATTGGTGGGACTACAGACGGAGAAATATCCTCAGTATTGGAGTTCAAACAGGACTCAATTACCTTGATGTTATTTTGTTCTGATGAAATAGAAATTCATGCAGGAATAGGAAGCAAAGCCTCCCAAGATCCCATTAAAGCCGCCAAACAAGCTGTAGAACAAGCCAAAGCCAAAAGCACCTTAGAACCTCAGATGTGCTTAACCCATCCAGAAAGTTTGACCACAAGCGGTGTATCAATTTTAGATGGATTGAAACTAGCACTAGGGAAAAATATACCTATATTTGGCGGATTAGCGGCTGATCAGTCAAGATATGAAAATACCTATCAGTTTTTCAACAACCAAGTCTTCAGTGATTCCATCCCCGTGCTATTATTTTTTGGCAATATTTTGTTTTCTCATGGTGTCGCTAGTGGTTGGCATCCCATCGGTAAAGCCAGTAAAATTACCAAGGTAGAGAAAAACATAGTTTATGAGATAGATGATAAACCTGCATTAGATTTCTATCGTCATTTTTTTGGTTCACTGACTCCTTCCATAGAATATCCCCTCGCGGTCTTCCCTGAAAATAGTCAAAGCTTTTACATGAGAGCGCCCATTGCCTACAATCAGGAAACGGGAAGTGTGACATTTTTTGCAGACATCCCTGAGCAAGCAACAGTACAAATGGCAGTGGCAAATGGTGATGATATTTTAGCCGCTTCTAAAGCATCATTTATGACAGCCTTAAATAATTATCCAGGGGTAGAACCATCGGCCGTCCTATTTTTTTCTTGTGTGGCTCGTCGGCAATTATTGGGAACAAAAACACTGCAAGAGTATCAAAATACTAAAGATTGTCTTATCACTCCTATACCAGTTTGTGGATTTTACTCAAATGGAGAAATTGCTCCTTTAAATACTACCCATGAGACAGAATTTCATAATGAAACCTTCGTAACATTAATTTTAGGAATTAAATAAATATTTATGCAGATTAGTGAGTACGAAAAAGAATTAAATAAACTCAGAAAAGCTAATAGAATTTTTGAAAAACAATTAGAACGTTCTGAAATAGACAGAATTAGGTTAGAGGAAACCAATCAAAAGAAAGAAGTTCTATTAAATAATGTAATTAACGATCTTAAAGAATCACAGGATAAGTTAGCTCAACGCACTCAAGAATTAGAACAGACATTGATTAATTTGCAAATGATGCAGAACAGAATGTCTGTTTTAGGTAATTTAGTAGCAGATGTAGCTCATGAAATTAATAATCCTATTGGGTTTATTTTAGGTAATCTTGATCCTGCACAAGAGTATATTCGTATCTTGCTGCATCTGATAGACATTTATCAAGAGTTATATCCAAATCCACTACCACAAATTGAGGCAGAAATCAAAGCTATAGAGCTAGATTATTTACGAGAAGATTTGCCAAAACTGATTTCTTCCATTAAGAAAGGTACTGATTGCATTTGTGAAATTAGTGCTAGTTTACGCAATTTTTCCAGAGCAGATACAGAACAAAAAACTGCCTTCAACTTGCATACAGGTATTGATAATACACTAATAATTCTTAATCATCGGCTAAAAGCCAATAAAAAACGTCCTGCTATTCAAATTATTAAAGATTTTGGGGACATACCCTTATTAAAATGCTTTCCTGGTCAAATGAATCAGGTTTTCATGAACTTGTTGGCTAATGCTATTGATGCTTTAGAAGAATCTAATATTGGACGTAGCATTGCTGAAATTAAGTCAAATCCCAATTTAATTCATATCCAAACTAGACTAACAGATTCTAAAAATTATATTCTAGTTCGGATTAAAGATAATGGGATAGGAATGTCTACAGAAACTCAGTCCAAAATATTTGAGCATTTATTTACGACTAAACCTTTTGGACAAGGTACAGGGTTAGGATTATCTATTGTTCAGAAAATTATTATTGATAAACATGGAGGGGTGTTAGAGTGTAATTCACTTCATGGACAAGGTTCAGAGTTTATTATTACTCTACCTCTAAACACCATCGTCACAAACTCTGACTAGAAAAATATTTTAGGCGTTAAACATCGGAAATTAATCCCATTTCTAGTAACCCTTGATGAAGTCTTTCTGCTTCTTTAGAGTTATTTAATTCATGGAGACAAATAGCATATTCAAAAGCTTCTAAACTATTTTCTACATCCCCAATTTTCAACAAAACAACTCCTAAATTTTGATAAGCTTCTGCATAATCAGGATTCAAATTAATGGCATTATTATAGGCATCAATAGCTTCAGTAAATAACCCCATAGCTTTACACACCATACCTAAATTATAATGTCCAAATACAAAATTAGGATCAATTTTTATAGCTGTTTCATAGGCAATTTTTGCCCCTGATAAATCACCGATTATTTTCAATAAATTTCCTAAATTATTATATCCACCTAATTTTAGGAGAGGATAAATAGGTAATTTCACCGCAGCTTGATAATGGGAAATTGCCGGGGATAAATCTTGTAAATGTGTATAGGCAATTCCTAAATGATAATGTAATTCGTATAAAATATCATAATTTATATCTTCATCACAAGCAACTGCTACTTTCTGTGGTTGGGAAATTTTTAATTTCTGCAATGGGGTTTTCTCTTCATTAACTTGATTATTAATAAACTTATTTAAACCTCGATTTAATAACTCCATTCCTAAATCAACCTTACCCATTTGCACATACAAAGCACCCAACTTACTACAAACATAGGTATCATCAGGATGACTTCCTAAAAACTCCGCCATTGCAGTTGCAGCTTTAGTATATTTATTCTGTTCATTAATTATAGCTTTTTGATAACCAGAATGGAGAATTGCCACTCCTGGTAAATAACCAACTTGCCATTCTGGTTCTTGATTTAAAATTTCCGTCACACTATCATCAATTAAAGCATGATAAGGGCGATCAAAATATATATTGGGGTGGTTACGAAATAGTCGAGAAACGAGAGAATAAGGTGATTGTGTAGAACCAACTTCTTGACGCACCAAATTAATAACCAGATACTCTTCCTTACTAATAACCACTTGCAAAAAAGGAATAATTTCTGGAATTAAAGTTTCATCAGCGTCTAAAACTAAAATCCAATCACCAGTAACATATTTTAAAGCCTCATTTCGCGCCTCACTAAAATTATTATTCCATTTAAAATAATAAACATTAGCCCCAAATTGTGCCGCTATTTGAGGAGTCTTATCAGTTGAACCCGTATCTAAAACAACAATTTCATCAACAAAACTTTTCACACTTCCCAAACACTTTGGTAAAGTAGTTTCCTCATTTTTAACAATCATGCACAAACTAACTTTCATTTGGTAACACCATAGTATTTACAAACGTAGTCAATAATACAGCAGAAGTAAAGAAACAACTCAATTGAGTAAAAAAAATTCCTCCCCTCTGAGTCCTCTGCGCCCTCTGCGGTTCGTATCTCTTAAAAAATATATTTACACAGGATGGAAATAATCATAAATATCTTGCGCTAACCGTGAACCAATTCCGGGAACTTCAGCTAATTGTGCAGTTGTAGCTTCACGAATATAATCAAGAGAGCGAAAATGGGCTAACAGTAACTTTTGCCGATGTTGTCCCAAACCAGGAATTTCATCTAAACGCGATCGCTTGAGTTTATCACTTCTTTGTTGACGATGAAAACTCACAGCAAATCTATGTGCTTCATCTCGTAACCTTCTTAATAACTGTACACCTGGTTGTTCCGCATCAGTTTCTAAAGGTTGTGATGAATGTGGTAAAAAGATTTCCTCCCGCTTCTTTGCTAAACTCATAACCCGCAAATCTGCGAATAAATTCATTTCCTGTAAAATACCCACAACAGCAGATAATTGACCTTTGCCGCCATCAATCATAATTAAATCAGGCCAGTCAACATTACCCAATCTTTGTAAACTAGGATCTTCAATATATTTCCGAAACCTTCTATTAATAACTTCCGCTAAACTAGCAAAATCATCGGAATGGCCAATAGTAATATCAGGATTTTTAATTTTGTAATGTCGGTAATATTGTTTCGCTGGTAAACCATCAATAAAAACCACTTGTGAACCCACCGCATTAGTACCTTGAATATGTGAAATATCATAACCTTCAATGCGATGAGGTAAATCTGGTAAATCTAAAATAGCAGCTAAATCTTGAGTTGCTTGTAAATTACTATCACCCAACTTTTGCATTCTTTGTAACTCATATTGGGCATTTTTTTCCACCATTTCTATTAATTCGGCTTTACTTTGTCGTAAAGGAGCAATAATATTTACTTTTCTGCCTTTTCTTGCTGTTAAAATATCTGCCAAAATCTCACTATCTGGTAACTCATATTGTACTAAAATTTCGCTAGGAATTTCCACATTTTCCGCAGTTTGATAATGTTCCTCTAAAACTCGTTGTAAAATTGCCCCAGGTTCAGGGTGAGAGTTAGCAACAAAAGCTAAACGTCCTACTAATTTACCAGCGCGAACTTGAAATAATTGAATATAGGCGTGTTGATCATCCGCAGCTAAAGCAATTACATCTCTTGATACAGTATCATCTGGTAATGATACTTTTTGGGCTGCATTTAAGGATTTTAAACCAGTAATTTGATCTCGAATTTTTGCCGCAGTTTCAAAATTCAATTCTTCTGCTGCTGCTGTCATTTGTTGTGTTAGAATATCAATTAATTCCTGAGTTCGTCCTTGAAATACCATGGCTATTTTCTGGATAATTTTATGGTAATCTTCCACAGAAATTAACTGTTGGCAAACTCCAGGACAACGACCAATATCATAATTTAAACAAGGACGATCTTTAAATAAAGGTTGGGGTCTTTGTCTAACGGGAAAAATCCGGTTACAAATATGTAATATTTCCCTCAATAAACTAGAATCAGTATAGGGTCCATAGTATTTATCTTTTGCTTTCCCTAATTGACGTTTACGAGTAATAAAAATACGCGGATATGGGTCTGACCAAGTGATGCAAACATAAGGATATTTTTTATCATCTTTAAGTAAAACGTTAAAATAGGGCTGATGTTGTTTAATTAAATTTGCTTCTAATGCTAATGCTTCTGCTTCGGTATCAGTGACAATAAATTCAATTTCTGTCACTAATTTAACCATCGTGTTGATACGTTCCGTCTTGTTAGTGGAGTCGCGGAAATAGGAACGGACACGAGAACGCAATTTACGAGACTTACCTATATATATTATGCGATCGCTCCCATCTCGCATCAAATAAACCCCCGGTTCTGAGGGAATTTCTCCCAAACGGTTTTCTAAACGTTCTGGGTTTTTATATAGTGGTAATATTTTTTCAGATATAGTCACAGACGTATTTTACATAGTTTTGTAAGTTACCGATATCTATTTTAAACCATAAATTGAAAATACCCATATCCCCAACTTTTTTAGATCAAAAATTAATTTAATGATGGATTTTTACTTTCAATAGAATCTCTGGTAGCTTTATATGCTTCAATAAAAGTTCGGAATGATTCTTGGGAAATATTTTCTAATACTAAATCACTTACTACTTGTTCAAGAATTTTATCTAATTTTTCTTGAATTAGTACATTATGATTTTTCTGATTTTGTTGCCGATATTGCAATAATTTAACTACTATCTTAATATATTTAGCCGCATTATCTCGTTGAATTTTTTCAATAGCTTGTTGGGGAACTTGTTTATCTCTTTCTATCGCTTCCCTAGAATTTTTATATGCTTCGTTAAAAGTCCGAAATGATTCTTGAGAAATCTTTTCATCAACTAACGCTTTAGCAGCTTTATTAAATGTCTCATCTAACATTTTTTGTCTTTCTTCAAGTTGATATTGTCCTTCTTTCATTAAACTGATAGCTGATTTAATATATTCATCAGCTTCATCTTTTTTACTTTGTTCAATCCATAATTTGAGTTGACGAATCCATTGAAATGCTAATAAAAAAAACAGTCAATAATAAGCCAATATAATCAGCGTGTTCTTGAATAAAAGATGGTTTATCTTTTTCATAAAAAGCTATTGCACCAGGATGCAAGAAAATATCAACACCACTATTTTCTTTAGGACGACTAATACTTGCAATTAAAGGTTTAACTTCAGCATGATCTGTAGGAATTTCATTAGCTATTTCTTGCCGATTTTCATAGATAGTCTCAATAAATTTTCTGATCTTTTCAGCATCTACTTGATTATTTGCTAATAATAACCTTGATACTGCTACCGTAGATAAATTAGTATCAGGAACAGGATAATTCCCTCTATATGCACCTTGAGGAATGATTGCAGCTTCAAAAGCAGGTTGCTTAATTTTCATTGCTTCTGCTTGAGGAATTGATATTAATTTTCCTTGATAATTATTAACCAGATTCGCAATAGATTTATTACCTATAGCGCGAACCCGAAACACAGCATCAGCTTTATTATTCCGAAAATCTTGCTCTGCATTCTGATCATTATAGCCAGGAATAGGTTGACCATTACTATCTAAACCCGTAATTTTAAAATCTTTTTGACTCAAGCCAAAATGCTTTGCTATTGTCAAAAAAGATTGATATTGTCCACCACTAGCAGCTAAAGCAACCGTCTTTCCTTTAAGTTGTACAAATTGATTAATTTGAGGATTTTTCACAACTAATTGAAAAGTATCTTTATATAATAAAGCAACTGCCCTGGCATTAACCTTTGATTGATACTTTAAATTACCAATTTCTTCAGCAGCAACATCTACTTGAGCCATTGCTAATTGAGTTTTTCCACTTAACAACATTTCTAGATTTTCTGTAGTACCTTTAGTTTCTTCTACTTTAATTTTAATATTAGTTCGGCGTTCAATTACCTTTTTGATTGCTTCACCGATAATATAACTCTCTCCTGTTTTATTTCCAGCAGCTATGGTTAATTCAGGTGGTGTAAAATAATTAACAATATTCCAAACAATGATAGCAAAAGTACCAATACTAGCAAATCCCAGTCCTAAAAAAATAAACCGAGAGAAAGGATCTAAAACTAAAAAAAATTTCAACCCCTTAGATTGATGATTATTGTGAGATGTTGGCATATTTTAGTAATAGTATATTTACTAAGCAATAGATATACACTGTTATACATAAAAAATAGAAAACATTCCAGATTTTATCGGATTTTTTAACTCAGATTAAATAGGGGTAAAGTACATTACTAAACCCCTACTGGATTGATATTTCGGAAATTGCCGTATTAAGCAGATACTTTTTTCAGCTTGCGTTGTGCTGCAAAAATCCCAGCAACACCGAACATACCCAGCATCACAGAAGGTTCAGGTACTTTTGTTGGAGGTACACCTGCTATAGTCACTTCATAGTTGGCGTTGTGGGAATTAGTAGCATCATTGGATACTAAACCTGAGTTAGTGCCTGTAAAGCTAAATAGATAGTCAGTAGTTCCATTGTAAGTGTATTTGACTATTTCACTAGCTTGTGTTTGTTTACTAGCAAAAGTAGTTTTCATTATTTGTTTTTCCGAGCTGGTTAAATTTAAACCATCAACGTATTGAGTAAAGTAGGGTAGTAATAGAGATGTTGCATTCAAATGACCTGCTAAACCAATAGAAATTTCACCTGTGGTATCATTTTGGTTTACATAGGAAATCTTAGGGTCACTGAATCTTTGAAAACCACCGTTGGTTTGAAAAATATTAAAGAGAGTTGTTTTAGCTGCTGCATCTAAATTTGCATTTACATTCAGTGACACATTATTTGCTGTCAAAGCTGAATCGAACCAATATCTGCCAAAAGTCTTTCCTGAGTTTTTGTAATTGGTAGTACCCCAATCAGATGCTGTTAAACTACTCAGGGTAATATTTTTACCACCAATCTGCCCTGATAGTGTAGTGTTTTTGGTAAAGTCAAAACCGCCTTGTTCACTACTTGCTCTTAATTCTACATTACCAGTAGGACTTGCAGCGTTACCAGTTAAGGCTGCTGCAATATTTCCCGGAGTATTAGGTACAACAAATGTATTATTAGCAGCATTAACCCCATAGACTACGTAATCACTTGCTGCTGTTCCACCGATAGTAGCACCAGTAAGAGTGCCAGCTTGCACAGAATTAGATGCGAAAGCACTCATACCAAGAGCTATTGTAACACCGATGAATAACTTACCAAAATTATGACTCACGTTTTTACTCCTGTTATTTTTAAATGATGTATCAATATTGACGGCAAAACTATAGTATTTTTGTCAGCTAGATAATGTAACTCTTGAGAGATTACACAACTACTATTACATTTAGTAATTCAAGCTACAATGTGTATATTACGGAAAACTACCCCTAGTTAGATAAAGTTACTGTATTTCTTTTGTAAAAAAATTAAAAAGAATTGGATCATCATTATTGCCGTATATCATATTACTCACACTGTAATATATCTTTAATAGATATCTATTAACTATCTTAAAACTTTCCTAGCAATGAGTTTATAAGGATTTTGGAGAAAGGATATTTAGTTTATGAAGCTGTCTAATATCGTACTTACGTAATTTTTCTCTTGAGGACTGCGCTATTTACCATTGAATAGTGTTTTCTGAGTTACTTGCAGCTAAAATTTATTTTTAACCAGTGTCAGTTGAGAAAGTGTCACTCTCTACACTGGTCATTTAGTGTTAAAAGAGATATCGTTATTAAATGCAAGGAGTGATACCACTTCACATTATTATTTGTTACAAGTTCTCTCGCTCTGCTTATACTTCCTGTTATTTGAGTTGCGAGTTCCAAATGTTACAGAAATAGTGAATCTGGTATAAGTTTATACGGGGAAACGCTTGAGTGAAAAGGCTCAGGCGTTTTTCATGTCTAAAATAGTTTTACTAATACAAATATAAATTCAAAATAGGCAAAAATTTTTGCATAGATAAAACGCCAATTAACCACTTAGGAAGTATGGTGGATATAGAGGTTTTGTTGCTCAAGTAGGTTAGAAGATATGGACATTGAGGAACTAAAACGGCGTTATCTTGCAGGAGAAAGACATTTTATTTCTGCCAAGTTAGTCAAGGCTAAACTGATTGATGTCTATTTGCCAGGAATTAATTTATGGGGTGCTGATTTAAGCGAAGCAAATTTAGCTAAAGCTAAACTCTGGGGTGCAGATTTAAGTAGAACGAATTTAGCTAAAGCAAATTTGACTAGAGCAAATTTATCTGGTGTGAATCTGAGTGAAGCAAATTTGCGAGGTGCGAGACTGTATTATACTAAGTTGTATGGTGCAAATTTGCAAGGTGCATACTATGACGAAAGCACCAAATTTCCGAGAAGTTTTGATCCTGTTAGTCACAATATGCAAAAGTTGTAACTACTTAAACTTCTTCTAATGCTGATATGGGGAATTTTTCCCCAGCTAAATATGCCCAAAAATGCTGTTGGAAATAAAGCCAAGATGTCATATCTTGTCCATCAACATAAGTTTTTGGTGCTGCTTTATATAAAGGAACGCGGTTATTAATTTCCTCCTGTAAAATTGGGTGTAATTCTTCTACACTGCTAACTTTATAACCTGTAGCACTATAAATTAAATAACCAGGATGTTGACCCATTTTCATCCAAGGCAACCATTGACCAATTCTATCCCAAGATAGGCTTAATTGAGTAACTGAATTTAGTTCTGAATTTTCTAATTCTGCTGTAGAAACAGAAATTTTAAATAATTCCCCTGCTTGGTATATTTCCCCAGGACAATAATCAATAAATTCGGGATTGTTAGCTAAAGGATTGGGATAATTAGGAAAAATATCAAAGATAAAATTAGTTTTATCTCCTTCTATTTGCACAGGTATTTTATTTTTAAATTTTCCTTGAACCGGACTATTCGCCACGTGCATTACTGTGACTATTTCCTTTGTCCAAGGATTTTCCCATTTATGTAAAATCTCTTTTGTTTCTGGGTGGAGATAATAGGTTAATTCTCTAGAAGTAAAATCCCAACTATCTTCACCTGTGGGAATACAGCGACTCACACTCATGCCGACAATTTTAAATAATAATTGTCGTTTTTCCCCAGGAATAAAACTATAAATATTCCCTGTCCAAGTGAGAAAATTAGAGTCCTTAGCATCTAGGGAAGCACGGGTTTTAATCCATTGTTTAACATCTACTAATTGGGTTTGGGCTATCATGTTATATTTCCTGAAATCTTAAAAATTGTTAAACTGGCTAATTTTTAGGTTATCATTTATAGTAACATGAAACAATATCAAAGGCTTAATGATGAGTAAGCAGTTAGCAGAAATCCTGGATAAACTTAAATCCCATTTGCGAGAAATTTATGGTGATAGATTGGTAAAGATGGTTTTGTTTGGATCTCAAGCACGGGGAGAGGCAGCAAAATATTCTGATATTGATGTTTTGGTAGTTGTGAAAGGAAACGTTAACCCAGGGGAAGAAATTAAAAGAACCAGTTATGTAGTTGCTGACTTATCCCTAGAATATGATCAGGTAATCAGTCGGTTATTTATAGATGAATCTCGCTTTAATTCCTATAAAAGTCCTCTTTTAGAAAATATTCGTCGAGAAGGAATAGCATTTTGATCCCAGCGCAACTTGATTTATTACTACTGAAATTAGCCGAAAATTTAATTGGTGCTTTTTAAATAACTAAGAGTATTCCAAGTAAAAAAATGCCCAATTGTCATTGCGAATGGAGCGGAGCAGAATGAAGCAATCTCTGGTTTTGGATCATTTATTGTTTGGAACACTCTAAATTCAGGATTTAATCATTAATCAAATCTGTACACATTTAATTAAATTACCATTTACTTACTTTCCACTATATTCCAAAAATAACCATCTGGTGCAATAAAAGAAAAACTCTTTTCGGTAAATTCATTATTCACAATTTCTGTAACTTGTTTTGCTGCACTTTCTCGCACTCGTTGCCAATAAGTCTCAATACCCTTTACTCTATAAGTATAAAAACACATTCCTAAACTTCCCGGTTGGGCATCTGTAAAATGCGATTTTATGGTAATTTTTTCTGGAAATCTAATAATATAAAGTCTACCACTTCGCGCTGCCATAAAGTCAGTTTGAGAAGAACGAGGATCATCAAAAGCGGTAACGATAAATTTTTCTCCTGGGTTGAGATCAAATATTTCTCTTCCTGCTAAAGATGATTCATAATTAGTTTCTATATCATCACGTACACATAATAAACCTAATACTTGTTCATAAAATTTTAGAATTTCTTTACTATCATCTTGGACAACTAGACCTACATGAGTAAACTGACTGGTTTTTAAAGGTGCATGATGATGAATATTTCCATAATTAGGAACATCATAACCAAAACGTTGAAATAAAACTTGCCGACTTAATGGTTGGAGTAATAGCATTTCTCGCACTCCCACCAAAGGTTCTACAAAAGGACGACTTTTTTTGTCTTTGTTATAAATTACTTCCCAATGAGGTTGTGTGTAAAGAATTTTTTCATTCATTGCTTTTGCTACTTCGGCATGATTTAAAATATCTAAGATATTAGCAGTTAAGGTAGTAGCCCAACGATTACCTTTAACTTTCATCGAACTAATTCCTAAACCGATAGATGTGGGATTTTCCCAAATCATTAAGCGAATTAATCCATGATCTGCATTTTGATGATTAAGTCGAGTAGTTTGTAAAGATGAATTGACTTGATATAATTGATAAGCTGTGGCTGCGGTTAATTTTCCTATTTCGCCAATATGATAACCAAATTGTTGCCAATATTGAATTGCAGCAATGGCATCGGTGACTCCAATGCAGACTTCATATATACCGCTAATTGTTGTATGATGATTTGAATTCATAATTTATTTAGGTAAAAAATTTTATGGTTAAACGGAATAAAGCCGTTAATTCTAGTCCGGCCAATGGCGGAAGTTATGAGGCTAAGATAGCAGAAATTGAAACTATTATCTCTCGCATTGAGGATGGTGAATTAGAATTAGCAGATGTATTTGCGGAATTTGCCACGGCGGTTGAGTATTTAAAGGAATGTGATAGTTTTTTGCAGCAGCAACAGCAACAGGTAAATTTGTTGATTGAAACTTTGCAAGATGATGATCGTGGTTCTTAATTGGGGATAATATTAATCATGGAATTAGTAGGGGATGATTAGGCATTATTGCAGTTGACCGATCGCTTGCAGGAGTATGATTAACAATATGATACAAAGATAGTCTTCTGTATGATATTATCAAGTAATATTGATAACCATAAAAATTAGCTATTTTAGGTAAATTTATGACAGAAATTAAATTTGCTATTGAAGGTGAAGATGCCATCCAAGCCACAGAGGAACTTTTAACAATAGAAGGTATAACAGGTAACTATACCGTAGATTCGGAAGCAGTCAAAAAAGAGGCAGTAATTACTACAGTTGCCACTATTGTCGGTTTGGTTGGTGGGACAATTGCCATAGCAGAACAAATTCGCAAATGGTATCAAGAGTATAAACAAAAACAGTCAGGTAAAAAAATTGCTAAAGTTCTAATTGTCGGCCGTAATGGTAGACGATTACTGTTAGAAAATGCCACAATT
>JBJTUF010000127.1:0-9713 GCA_046080565.1 Cuspidothrix sp.
GAGTAAGAGTAGGTGATTCTTCTCTTAGCTTCTGCCAAAAGGGGGACTGTATTCAATCAGACTCCCTTTTTTTTCTTGAACATCACCGATTTAGTCTAAACTCCAGTTAGAAGATTTAGAAATTTCCGTCGAAGATATTGAAAATATAACTATTAAAGATAACGAAAAACTTATTCACAGAGAAACTGATGAAGAAAATAATAAGTGATACATAATGGATTTGACAGTTTGTGTATGAAATGTGTATTCTATTTTTCGTGATCATCCACAGTTAGTATCGGCGGATGAAGTGATGTATTCTCAATTATTTCTTAATTAAACTTTATTTTTCTTAACAAACCTCCCTAAAACTTATTTAATAAGTTTACTTTTTTGTTCGTTTGTAACAGTTAATTGATATGTGTTGTCAAAATCATTCTTTTAGTTAGAAACTAAGAATACAACAAAGCAATTATTTTTATGAATGCTATTTCTAATCTGGAATTTAAACGGTCAACGTGGCAAACCGCGATCATATTGACGTTAGGTTTTTGGCTAAGTGCGAGCCTGGTTTTAGATTGGGTAATTATGCCTAGTATGTACTTTGCTGGCATGATGAAAGAAGCTAGTTTTTCTACAGCAGGTTATGTGGTTTTTTGGAATTTTAACCGCTTAGAATTATTAGCCTCTGGTGTAGTTTTAACTTCTGTATTGGCTATTAGCAAAACTCAATCTCATTGGCATTGGAGTAGTATCATTTTATCTGGACTACTTTTAACAGTTGCAGCACTAGATACTTATTTCTTAACACCCCAAATGTGCGCTTTAGGTGCTAATTTCAGCTTACTTGCTAGTAACTCAGTTCCAGCAACAATGGATTTCTTGCATAGCAGTTATTTCCTGTTAGAAATTTTGAAAGTAGTAGCAGGAGCAATGCTTTTAAATTTGTATTGGCGCAAAGCTTAAAAATTTCATCCTAGGGGTAATTCATGAATTACTCCTAGCTAGGAATAAAAGTTTCAATAACATTCTCAGTTAAAGTTAGGACATACGCAGGAGTTACGGAATAATGAACCGCTCCAGGACACACCAGAACACAGAGGAATGATAGTTTGAGAGTTTTTTGTGTAAGTCCTAAAAGTTATATATATTTTGACTAGAAAAGATCAATATTACAGAAGTTTTCACTTAATTATACCAGAGTAGAGACGTTCACCTTGAACGCCTCTATATTTTTTTATACCCGATGTGTATTGGGCTTTTGATCTGAGTGATCATTAACCCAATAGTTGTAATACCGCTATATACTAAGATAAGTTACGGAATATTGGGTTGATAACTCCCCGAAAACTTCGTTTGTTGGTCAGCTTGTAGTAAAGTAAGTGCCAATAAACGTTACCGTACTGTGAGAAAAGATAGTCGTCAACCTAATTATAATGATTAAAAAGTCAGATTTTGTCCTAGCTCCCTACATGAAGAGCAACGACCTCCGCGCAACTTATCAAATACTGAATACAGTAGTTCCCTATATTTTGTTATGGATTTTAGCACCACAAGCAGCAGAATTTTCCTTTTGGTTGCTACCACCAATGATGATTTTGATGATACTATTTTCCCTCCGTTGTTTTTCTCTAATGCACGATTGTGGACATTATTCACTCTTTAGCTCGAAACGGGTAAATAGGATTGTAGGATTTATTTTAGGATTAATCAATGCTATTCCTCAATATCCTTGGTCAAGAGGTCATGCTTACCATCATAAAACCAATGGTGATTGGCAAAAATATAGGGGACCATCGGCATTAATAACAACAGAGGAATTTAGTAAACTGAGTCCTACTGCTCAAAAGTGGTATGGATTTCTGCGCCATCCATTAATGCTGTTTCCGGGTGGTTTTTTCTATTTAGCAATTAAGCCCAGACTGGCACTAATTACTGGATTATATGGTTTTATAGGTCATTTAATGACTTGTATACAAGAAGATCCGAGTATGGATATTAAGAAAATCATTTACTCTTATAAATCGAGAAGTTGGTATACAACGGGTGAGTTTTTTGATCTCCTTTTCAATAATATTTTTGTGGTGAGTAGTTGGATTTATTTGGGTTATTTACTAGGATTTGGATTCTTCTTTAGTGTTTACTCAATCACTCTTACATTTTCAGCTGCAATTTTTATCTGTGTCTTCTTTGTGCAGCATAACTTTGATGGTTCTTACGCCCATAAAACAGAAGGTTGGGATTATACTTTAGGAGCATTACAAGGCAGTAGTTATTTAGAATTACCTACGGTTTTCAAATGGTTTGCAGCAGATATTGGCTATCACAATATTCACCATCTTTCTGAAAGAATTCCTAATTATAATCTGGAAGCTTGCCACAATCAAAATATTCACCTGCTGACCCATGTGAAAAAGCTAAAAATATCAGATATTCCTGATTGTTTCAAATTTATTTTGTGGGATTCATCGGCAAATCGTCTAGTGTCTATTGCTTCATTTTATGAATCAAATTCTTGCGGAATAAATTTGACAGCAGATTGTAGCTAGATCCGGTACAAAATAATTAATACAACTTTTGTGGTGCGGGCATACTATGGCTAAGGCCAGGCTAGGTGAACTACAAGCTGAGTACAAATCTTGCCCGCTATGGCTGTAAATTATTTGATGTCTGTTAGAATGAGATATTACCTAATGTTAGGTTTATTTTGTTTGCTGTTTGTTATTCCTCTTCACTACTAGGTAATAATAGACGGATAGCGAGGATAGCGAACCCGACAGCAGCGATCGCTTTTAAAATCCGTGTAGGTAAAAATTGGGACACTGCACCCCCAGCTAATGCACCCAGCAAACTTGTTAATACTAAAGCCCCTGCTGTACCAAAAAATATGGCTTTTCGAGATTGTCCTCCACCAGAAAGTGCGATCGCTGCTAACTGACTTTTATCACCCAATTCTGACAAAAACACCGTCACAAAGCTTAATCCTAAAAGATTCCAGTCCATAATTTCCCTCTTGAACTTTCTTTTCTTCGTGTCTTCCTGGTTAATTTTTAGATGACTTATGTGTAAGTTTTAACCTTGAATCACATCCCACACCAACATGAGGGAAATTAGCAACAACATGACACCGGCTGATTTCTCCACGGTTTTCGGGCTGAGTTTTGTCGCTATCCAACCACCTAATAATACTCCCAGTAAGCTTGTAGTAATTAATGCTACACCAGAACCTAGAAAAACTACCCAAGGCGCATGAGATTCTGCACTCATTAATAAGGTTGAGAGTTGGGTTTTGTCACCAATTTCCGCCAGGAAGATCGTGATAAAAGTTGTTCCAAATACGGTCAATACTGATGCTGGGGATTTAGGGTTATTTGTAACTATAGGCTCATGGGAATAATTTTCAGTTTCCGATAGTTGAGAAATAGTAGCAGGTTCAGTATCAAGTTTCACAGGCGTTAGTTTTGTCTCTGAGTTGTTTTCATATTCTTTTCATTTTCTCATAAAATTGTCATAAATAGCAACAAGATTTATCAAAAACCGACAGCTTGATCAAAACGAATTTGTTCTAAACTGCGATCGCCATAAACCCCCTCAATTTGCTGACGACAGCAATCAATGGCAAAATCATTTACATCCTCCGGTTCAATTCCATACATCTCTTCAAACGTCTCTGCTTCTACCCTACAGAAGCGGGGACGGTTAGGGTAGATTTTACATTCCCTTGTACCATGATCATAATTTATACACCATCCCCCCTCACCTACCATACTGAGATAAAGTTCTAAATCTGGTGGTGAAAGATACGCTTCCAAGTCAGGACGATCTGCTGGTGTCAGATTACAACACGCCCCACAATTAGATATACATTGCCAAGTAGCCATACTTTTTACCTCTAGTCTTGTTGTTATAACTGTAACCAGGATTATTTATCACTGAAACCTAATAATAGCAAGGGTTTCACTCTTATCTCTGGTTACTGAGCGAAGTCGAAGTATTCCCTCTTTCCTTCTGCTATATTTTACTTTTTTATGACTTTTTCTATAATTTTGTGAAGTAAATTAAATTTTATATCCCCTGGCCAGATATGATAAGTTTCGGCTTGTGCTATTAAATTATTCAATCTTTTAAAACTTTTGGGAGGAAAAATGGAAGCTTTAGCTAACGTCAATTGGGAAGTTGTATTACAATTGGGTTCTGTAGCACTCATTGTGCTTGCTGGTCCTGTTGTTATCTTCGTTCTCGCATTTCGCAACGGAAACCTGTAAATTAGTTAATGGGTAATTGGTAATGGGTGATGCCTTGTGTAATAACCAATTACCCATTTGCGCTTACATAATTTTTGCGCTTCAAAAAGTTTATATTCTTTAATTCTGCATAGAAACTGATAAAGCCTGAATTGCAGTTTGAACAATTCCCTCATATATGGGTTGACACAAATTAACCTGTTCAGCATTTTCGCGGTTGAAACCCAATAAACCAAATTTATCTTCTGGCCGCATCACTAAAACTTTACCTTCAGAATTTTTAACTCTTAATTCTGTACTTGTACCATTATTATAGATTCCACAGGTATATTGACGCTGTTTGTATTCAAAATTAGCCCGCGATAGGTGCGATGAATTAGCAAACAGGTTAATAACATGATTTGGTAATTTTGCCCCAACTAATTCCATCTCTATATTTGTTTGACCATTAAAGTTATTTTCTCGTAATTTATAAGCAATATCTAATCTTGATGGTAAGGGAAAATAATCACCCCAACGCCATGCTATACCTTTAAATTCATGACGCTGATTATTTATAGTTTGGGCTACAGTTAATTTAATGTGACCTTTGCCAACAACTTTCTGTTCAATTACTTGGATATTAGGAGTCCAAAAAATCGGATCAGAATTATCAATACCGCAGGGATGCAGAATATTTAATTGTTGATAAAGATGCTGATTAATGTCATGCAAATCAACTTGAGTATCAATTTTCAAAAGAGGTTTGAGGTGTTGTAACTCCAAACAAGTATTTGCAAATGCAGATAACCGCAACCTAAATTCTGATAAATTTTCTGCTAGTAAAGAAAATCCTCCCGCCGCTTTATGCCCGCCAAATTTACCCAATAAATCTCGACAATTATCTAAAGCTGCAAAAACATGAAATTCAGGAATTCCCCGCGCTGAACCGCGAATTATGCTTTCATTTTCATAGGTACAAATAAAGACCGGAACACCATAACGTTCTAATAAACGAGAAGCAACAATCCCAATCACACCATGATGCCAATTATCTTTAATAATAACTAATACCCGGTCTTGGTGTAAAGACTTCACATATAAATCTTCAACAATAGAAATAGCTTCCTTTTCAATTTCCTCACACATTTGTTGACGTTGAGTATTAGTTTGTTCACACTGAATTGCTTTAGCTAGTGCTATTCCAAAATCATCAGTTGTGAGTAAATCAATGACAATTTGTGGATCACCAATTCTGCCAATAGCATTAATGCGTGGTCCCAAACGGAAACCAATATCTTCCGGTTTTAAGGATTTACCATTTTGGGTTTTTTCTCCTTCACTCGCTTGCACTCTAGCAATTTGAATTAATGCTTGGACACCTGGTAAAGTAGATTTGGGTAATATTTTTAAACCTCTTTTTACCCAGCGACGATTGACACCTGTTAAAGGTGCTAAATCAGCAATTGTTCCTAAAGTAAATAAAGCTAAAAGCGGTTGTACTAAACCTTTAAGTTCTTCTAACTGTTGTGCTAAAGATACGGCTAAAATATAGGCTACACCCACACCAGCAACACCCCGATAAGGGGAAGATTCAGCGATTAATTTCGGGTTAAGAATTGCATTAGCTGGAGGCAATTGTTGAGGGAGATCATGATGATCTGTAATAATAACCTTTAAACCTAATTCTCTAGCTTTACTAATAGGTTCAAAAGCAGAAATTCCATTATCTACAGTGAGAATTAGTCCCACACCCTCATCATGAAACTCTTGTACAATACGATTATTAATCCCATAACCATCGTGCATTCGACTAGGAATAGCATAATCAACATCAGCACCCAAAGCGCGTAAACTGCGAAGTAGTAATGCAGTGCTAGTCATACCATCTGCATCATAGTCTCCACAAATAGCTATTTTCTCTTGTTTAGCGATCGCAATTTCCAATAATTCCACACTAGCAGCTAAATCTGGAAATTCTTCTAAAGGAGAAGGTAAATAGAGAGATTCAGGTTCTAAAAATATCTTTCCATCTTCTGGGTTTTCTATCCCCCGATTAATTAACAATTGGCTGATAATAGGGGATATATCCGTTAAATTTCCTAATTTTTCAGCTAATTCTCTATTTTCGGGGTAAATTTGCCAACGTTGATTAGGTAAACGTTTTACAGAAGCATTATTAGTCATCGGTTATTAATTATTAGTTACTTGTAATATTTTTATACATTAAATCTATACATATTAAGCTATATTAGCTTAACACCTTACCTGTCAATTAACCATATTTTGTTGTCTTATCCTCAAGACTTAAAATTACAGATATAAATTCAGCTTAAGCAATCCCAAAAATATTAAAGCAACTGCTTTTCTGACCATTCCCTGCAAAGGAAAGATTTAAGACAATTTCCAATCATATAAGGCACATCCTAGCCCCCTCCTCAGTTGGGGGTTGGCGGTGGGGTTCTTGTTCCAGGTTTGATGATAACTTGCTGTAACTCACTATTATTTATCCTCAATAATTAACCCTCAAGGAGATGATTATGAATCGGTTAATTTATGAAAGTTCTGTCTCTTATAATGGATATCTGATTATTCCTTTCGTTTTTAGCAAATTAGATAATTACGATATTTATTCATATACATTATTAGCTGAAATTGGATATAAAAGCCGATTTCATGGTGCTGAAAATCCTGCAAAAATCTATGAAAACAGCATCAAGGATATCATTGATACTGCCCAGCAACACATTGATATTCATAGAGACTTTATAAATCAAGGTGATTTTTTTAAAAATCGCTATATTTACCGTCATAATTTAATTATTGTCTATGATAAAAATGGTAGATATTATTACGACCATTACAGTCCAGAATCGTTAAGTAATATTGCCGCACCCAAATTATTTTCCTCATCTTATGAATGTTTAAATTGGGTACAAAAAGGTCTAGATGGCAGGAAGAGACTCTAGGTTTATAGTTTGTAGGTTGGGTTGAGACACGAAACCCAACCTACAAACTATGTTTTAAAAATATTACAGCAGTTTCCGTTATTATGGGGTACAGATATTAATGATAAAACCCTTGTGGCACAGGCATCTTGCCTGTTCATATTGTACCTCATAAAACTGGGAAGTGCTGTATATAAAACAAATATGCCTGAAGAACCGAACACCATTTCCTTATGAGACTGCCCCTAATTTTTTAATCTTCTTAGGACTTACGCAAGTGTCACACTAAAAATCTGTTGTACGGTGCATCAGATATCAAGAATTTGTTTATTTGCAGGATTTATGCAGTCTGACGCACCATACCAATGTGCCAGTTGCGTAAGTCCTGAGAAATACAAATTCATCTGCGTTTATCCGCGTCCATCATCTTCTATCTGCGGTTAATTCTTTCTCCGTAATACTTTTGTTGGGTTCCGCCGTCGCTTAACCCAACCTACTCATGATGACTTTATGGCAACCAGAAATTAGGTAAAGTAGATTTACCTACATCCCGAACAACTCGATTAATATTTCTGGCAAATTGGATGTGATTTTCGTCTGCTTCCACTGGTAGAATATTGGCTTTTTCACCAGATTGTAAATAGGAAATAGCTAAATTTGCAGATTCTAAACCAGTGACATAAGCCTTTTCTTGTGACCATGAACCATGACGATTAATAATCCAATCTCCACTCATAAATAGATTATTTAAACTGGTCTTAGCTGGTAACAGATAACGATAACTACCAGGGGCAAAATGTGTGACTGCATTGGCTAAACGAATCACACTACTATCTATGACTTTCGCTTCTCTAAAACCAGGAATACATTTTGTTAAATAACCTTGAACTATTTGCACAATTTCCTGATCACTTAAATGTAGAAATTGATTAGCGTGATAAAAATCGGCTTCTATTACTGTTCCTGGTTCATCCTTAAATTCATCATGTAAAGCATTCAAATCAAAAAATGTCCATCCCGTAGAATCATCAAAACCAAAACAAGCATTGGAAGGACGGGGAATATCTATTTTTTTATCAAACCATAAGCGAGTTGCTAAAACATCAACCGCCCCTAAATTATTTAAGTTTCTAAATTCTGGACGATTTTGTAAACTCGGACTACTAGAAACAATTTTTTTCATCCCTGTGACACCAACGGAAAAGATTACAGCGTCAGCATCAAAAATTTGATCATTGCTAACTACACCTTTAACCTGATCATTGCTATCTATAATTACATCTGTAACTTTATGTTGAGATAGAACTCTTGCACCTAATTTTTCTATTTGTTGTACCCAGGGACGGAAGATTTTTTCTCCCACAGTGCCGCGACACCAAACTACATCGAAATCCGGTTGATGTGCGAGAATGAAATAATATAACATTCCCAAAGTGGCCGCCGCCGAACATTGTTCACCAGGGGCAAATAAACCCACTAATAACATTGGTTCAAAAGCTTCTTTATAGAGTCTGGCAGAAACACCAAAAGTCTTGAATAATTCACGGGCTGTAAGATAATCGTAACGTTTCCAAGCCTGATCTGAATTATCAAAATCAATCAAACTATAAAGTAAGGGTAAAGCACTCAAACGATCAATTAATGGTAATCTTTGAAATTGAGGATATATAAAAGTTCCTAAAGGTGTGGGAAGTCTCGGTAATTCTTGAAAAATCGGAGATTCTACTTCTAAACCGGCGGGAGAATATTGTGCAGAACGAGTCCAAGTTGTAAAAGGACTAATTCCCAATTCATTAATCAGAGAAAAAATATTTCTGTAAGGATACCAAAAGCCATGAATACCCGCTTCTACAGATTTACCTCTGGCTGTTTGCCAACCTGCTACTAACCCACCAGGATATTGTCCAGCTTCGAGTAATGTGACATCATAACCTTGTTTGGCTAAATGGTAAGTAGCCCCTAAACCAGCCCAACCAGCACCAACAACGATGACTTTTTTCTGTTGTGATTCTTTTGACATTTTCTGTGATCATAATTGCACTTATTTAATAATGTATCTGATATTCAAGAATGCTCGATAATGACCCCACCCCTCAATCCCCTCCCCTTGGCAAGCGAGGAGAGGTTTTGCTTTAGCAAAGCCGGGGTGGGGTAATTCGATAAACTACAGGTTTCATCTTGAACGTGGTTTAAATGAAGAAATGAGGCTAAATTTGCTACCATTATTGTTATTGTAAATATGGCTTTAATTCTCAAAAGAATACTTGTTGACCCAGTATGCAGATCCTAGTGTGTATGTGAGAAGAGTGGTAATGACTCAGGAAGAACTGTTACAGGTAATTGAACAAGCAGCAAGAGAGGGAGTAACAGAACTTGACCTTTCTGGTAAAAATTTGACCACTTTACCACCGGAAATTGTCAAACTGGTCAACCTCCAATCCCTCTACCTCTGGAATAATCAACTCAGCAGTCTGCCACCGGAAATTGTCAAACTGGTCAACCTCCAATCCCTCGACCTCAGCAGTAATCAACTCAGCAGTCTGCCACCGGAAATTGTCAAACT
>JBJTUF010000128.1:0-7924 GCA_046080565.1 Cuspidothrix sp.
GAAAATATAATTAGCAATTGGTATGAAGTACAGAGGACTCTGTTTACTTCTGTTGTGCGTGAGCATATTTTTGCCACCCTTCGCAAGGATACCATTATCTAGACCACATAGATGATATTTTTTGTCAATGCGTAAGTCCTATATTATTGTCATAAGTTTCTAAATTAGTGAGTTCTTTAGAGAGTAATATCTTCACCACGTTCTGTAAAGCGGACATCTTTAATTTGCCACTGGGAATTACTAATTAAGGTTTTGCGAACACTACTAAATAATGCAAACTGTTCACAACTAGAAAGAGAAGCTATTTGTCGTTTTGAATTTGGTGATATTCGTAAATCAACTGTAGCAACACCATTTTTAACATTGACTCGATAACCCGAAACACTAAAATCGGCTGTATTTTGTTGTTTGAATATTTTACCTATAGCTTCATCCATAGGTTCTTGGGTGGAAACTTCAGCTTTTTTAGGAATTAATTCTTGACATTGAGAATCACTTAAATATAGGGTGACATTGGTAGTTTTGCCAGAAATAGCTTTAGTATTGTCATCATTAGTAAATGGTTCAACTAAAGGAGTGGGGCTAATTTGACTATTTGGTGTGGTTTCTATATCTGTTTTATCAGCAGTATTATTAGAGTCACAACTACTAATTATAATAGAGAACGCTATGAAAATCAAAGATAAAATATATTTTTGGCGACGATACATAATATTATTTCCTCCTAAATATTTGTAATGAAAAAGGCCAATTTTTTGGGCGGGTAAACCCCGCCACCAGGGGAAAATTACTTTCCTGTTTGGAGTGTTTCCACTAAATCATAAAAAGGTTGCCAATTATTATCTTCAGTGATTCGCTCCCAAGTTGACTCAATTACAGGTCTCAATAGGGCTGTTTTGGGATTAGCCTGGGTTAGAGTTTTAGCAATTTTATCCATTTCATCAATATCAAAATGATTCAGGATTTGATGGTAAAGTAAACACCAATTATCGAAAGTTGCCGATTCTCCTAGTGCTGGGATAATTTGTGAATTATTCATCACAAAAGCTGGGTCATCTCGCCATTTACTAGAAAAGGTAGCAGCTATATCAGCAAAGAATTGATGATAACCAACTTGACTATCATGTAAAAAGGTAATGGTTAACCGCAAAAATTCATCAACTTGTTCTAATTGTAAATCCTCAAAACCCAATTTTTTCAACATTAAAGCCCGATATTCAGCTTGATAATATTCAGCAAACTTAGATAAAGCAATATCCAAATCACCTTGATGAATTATCGCTTTTAAAGGTTCTTGCAAAAGTTCTAAATTCAGTTTGCAAATTCCTGGTTGTTGACTGTAACAATAACGTCTATAATAATCAAAATATGCGGCGGTAAATTGGAGATCGTAGGTAGGAATAAAGGCATAGGGTCCATAGTCAAAGCTTTCTCCGGTAATTGACATATTATCAGTATTCAAAACTGCATGACAAAAACCTGCTGCCATCCATTGAGCTACTAATTCGGCGACACGCTGCACTAATTCGGCATAAAATAAAGCATATTTATCATTTTCTGCCTGTAAATGGGGATAATACTGTTCAATGACATGATCTAACAGTTTTTGAGTTAAATCAGGTCTTTTTAAATAATTTAATCGTTCAAAAGTACCAAAACGGATATGAGATTTACTCATGCGGATCATGACAGATGAACGAGTGGGTGAAGGTTCATCTCCGCGCCACAGTCCTAAACCAGTTTCTATCATACTCAAACAGCGAGAGGTGCGAACACCTAAACGATGAAGTGCTTCAGCAGCGAGAACTTCCCGCACTCCTCCTTTAAGTGTTAACATTCCGTCACCACCGCGAGAGTAGGGGGTTCTTCCTGAACCTTTTGTGCCAAAATCGTATAATTCCCCATCAATACCCCGTACTTGTCCATAGAGAAAGCCTCTACCGTCACCTAATTGTGAATTATATTCTCCAAATTGATAACCGTGATAACGTAGGGCTAATAGGGGTTCTCGTTGTTCAAATTTACCAAAAGCGTTAATAAAATCTTCGTCTGTAACTATTTGTGGATCAAGTCCTAAACGTGGTAATAGTGCATTATTGCGCCAACGTAAAATATGCTGGGGAAATTCCTCGGCTACGACTTTATCATAGTAGTCATCACCTAAAGATTCTAAGGCTCGTTCATAATTGAGAGTGAGTAAGGGATTACTAGCATGAGTATAATTGAGAGTTGCATCCAGAGTCATTATAATTATGCTTAATTGATATTTCTTTAATAATAGACAAAAAGCTGACAGATGAGAGGTGACAGTTGACAGACGACAGGTGACAGCTAACAATAACTGGATAAAAATAAAACATGATATCAGGGGAAATTAAAAGTCAAGTAGATAAAATCTGGGATGCTTTTTGGTCTGGTGGTATTTCCAACCCCTTAGAAGTAATTGAACAAATTACTTACCTGTTATTTTTGCGTCGTTTGGATGACCTGCATACCTTAGAAGAAAACAAAGCTACCCGACTCAAAAAGCCAATGGAACGGCGCATTTTCCCAGAGGGGGATTATGTATTAGAAAAATCCGAGACGGGAGAACCTATAAAAAAACGCTCCTATAATGATTTGCGTTGGTCGCGGTTTCAGCATTTCTCAGCCCCAGAAATGTATGCTGTGGTGAATGAGTTTGTATTCCCATTTTTGCGGACTTTAGGTGGTGATGACTCTACCTATACTCATCACATGAAAGATGCTCGTTTTACCATTCCCACATCGGGTTTACTTTCTAAAGTGGTGGACTTAATTGCTGATATCCCGATGGATGACAGGGACACCAAGGGCGACTTGTATGAATATATGTTAAGTAAAATTGCCGCCGCCGGACAAAATGGGCAATTTAGAACACCGCGCCATATTATTCAGCTAATGGTGGAACTGACAGCACCCAAACCAGGGGATGTAATTTGTGACCCTGCGAGTGGGACCTGTGGCTTTTTGGTGAGAGCTAATGAATACCTACGTGAACATCACCCCCAGGTGTTAACAGATGTCAAACTGAAAGCACATTTTCACCACCAGATGTTTCACGGGTTTGATTTTGATAATACTATGCTGCGAATTGGCAGTATGAATATGCTCTTGCATGGTGTGGAAAATCCTGATGTTAGATATAAAGATTCTTTAGCACAGGAACACGCAGACGATGAGGAAACCTATACTTTATTATTGGCTAATCCCCCTTTTGCTGGTTCTTTAGACTATGAAAACACAGCCAAGGATTTATTAGAAATAGTTAAAACTAAGAAGACAGAGTTATTATTTTTAGCTTTATTTTTAAGATTGCTGAAACCAGGGGGTAGGGCGGCGGTAATTGTCCCCGATGGGGTGCTGTTTGGATCTTCTAAGGCACATAAAGAACTTCGGAAAATACTGGTAGAGGAACAAAAGCTAGATGGGGTCATATCCCTGCCTGGGGGTGTGTTTAAGCCCTATGCGGGAGTTTCCACGGCGATTTTGCTATTTACTAAGACCAATTCGGGAGGAACTGATTTTGTTTGGTTCTATGATGTCAATGCCGATGGTTTGAGTTTAGACGATAAAAGAACACCTTTGTTAACTGAGGATAAACTTGGATCTGTGCCGGCTGTGCAGTTAACACCGGAGGAACATAGTAAAAATAATTTACCTGATGTTTTAGCACGGTGGCAGGTACGTAATACTACAGAACGAGAACGCCCCCGCACCGCTCAAGGTTTCTGTATTCCCAAGGCGGATATTGCGGCTCAAGGGTATGATTTAAGTCTTAATCGTTACAAGGAAGTGGTACATGAGGAGGTTGAGCATTTACCACCCCAGGATATTCTGGCTAATTTAGCTAAGTTGGAGTTAGAAATTCAACAGGGGATGGAGAAATTAGGGAGTTTGTTAGGGTAGCGTTTCCTTCGACTTCGCTCAGGGAACGGGGAGAGGGAACACCCCCAGATTAAAATAAAATAATCTTAAAAAATTCAATCATAAACCTATGGCATATACATATATATATATTCTTGAATGTGCTGATGGTAGTTACTATACTGGCAGTACAATGGATTTAGATCGTCGTTTATGGGAACATCAAAATGGTTATGGAGCAAATTATACGGCGAAGCATTTACCTGTTAAGTTAGTTTTTTGTGAGTATTATGAGCTTGTAAAAGATGCTTATGAACGGGAAAAACAAATACAAGGTTGGAGTCGCAAGAAAAAACAAGCTTTGATTTTAGGAAATACAAATCTATTACATAAGTTAGCTGAGTGTAAAAATGAAACTCATTACAGTCGGGTTACTCATGTGAGTTAAGAAAGGTGTTCCCTTCGACACTTCGGCTTCGCTCAGTACAAGCTTCGCTCAGGGAACGTCCTTTGATTTCGAGCAGGGAACGGGAGGGAATTTAAAATAGTAAGATAAGCATTTTATAGGAGTCATAGTCATGATAGTTACAACTGCTAAAAAGATGACTTTTGAGGAATTTCTGAATTATGACGATGGGACAGATTATTTATATGAGTTGGAAAATGGGGAATTAATTTTTATGCCTTCTGAAAGTGAACTAAATCAAAGAATAGCAATATTTTTATTAATCTATTTTTCTCAATTAAGTATTCCCTATTATCGGTTAAGAATGAAAACAGAAATAGCTGTAAATAGTCGCATGGTGGGGGTGCGTGTTCCTGATTTGGTGGTGTTTTCTGAGGAGTTAGCTGAGGTGATGCAAGATGCTACACGCTCTCTGATTTTAATGGATATGCCGCCGCCTTTGTTGGTGGTTGAAGTGGTAAGTCCTAATCAAGAAAAGCGAGATTATCGTTACAAGCGTTCTGAGTATGCAGCGCGGGGTATTAATGAATATTGGATTGTTGATCCGATATTACAAAAGGTGACTGTTTTGGAGTGGGTGGAAGGTTTGTATGAGGAGCAGGTTTTTACGGGTGATGAGGTGATTTGTTCCCCTTTGTTTGCTGAGGTTAAGTTAACTGTAAATGAGTTATTACAAGGGTAATTGTTCCCTTCGACTTCGCTCAGGGAACGGGGAGGCTCAGGGAATGTGTATATAATTGATTTATTGAGGTAAAAAAGCTATGCAAATTACTTTAGATATTCCTGATGAAATGTTACCAAGTTTAGAATCTCACAAGGAAGATTTACCGAAAATCTTGGCTTTAGGGTTACGAGAAATTAATGCTAATCCCAAGGGTGGTATTTCTGGTTTAGCTGAAGTTTTGGAGTTTTTGGCAATGTTACCATCTCCTGAAGAAATTTTATCTCTTCGTCTTTCCTCTGATGTTCAGGATGAAATTGATGCTCTTTTAGAGAAAAATCGTCATCAAGGATTAAATGAAAATGATCTTGTTTTATGGCAACATTATGAGTTTATTGAGCATTTGGTACGTCTTGCTAAAGCTCAGGCTTTACTGAAGTTACAAGCAAATGTATGAGTAAAAGTTATATTCCTAATAGTGTGCGAAAAATGGTTTTTGAACGCTCTCAGGGGTGTTGTGAGTATTGTTTGATTCCAGAAAAGTTAGTTTTAGCTAATCATCAGATTGATCATGTAATTGCAGAAAAACATGGGGGTGCAACTGTGTTAGAAAATTTAGCTTTGTCTTGTTCTTTATGTAATCAAGCTAAAGGTAGTGATATTGCTTCAATTGATCCTGATTCTGGTGATACTGTGAGACTCTATAATCCTAGAAAAGATATTTGGCAGGAGCATTTTATTTTAAATTCACAAAGTGGTATGATTGAACCTCTAACAGCAATTGGTCGGGTAACTGTTCAATTATTACGGATGAATCGTGTTGAGTATTTACCTGTGCGTAAAATTATTGCTAGTTTAAATATAAATTAGTAATTTTTCATCAAAAAAGCACTTTCTTCATGCACAATCAGAGTTTTATCTGAGGTTATTTATATATCAAACTTTATTGTTTAATATCAATGTTGTTTATTAAAGATTCGGAGAAAATACAGGGATGAGTAATTTACAAAAAGGATGGACAGAAAAGAAATTAGGAGAAATTTGTACTATTACTTCTAGTAAAAGAATTTTTCAGAAAGAATATACTAAAAATGGAATTCCTTTTTATAGAACAAAAGAAATAAGAGAACTCGCTAATGGTAAAGATGTAACCACTGAATTATTTATTTCTGAAGAAAGATATAAACAAATAAAGGTTAATTTTGGTATTCCAATAGAGGGAGATATGTTATTGACTGCTATTGGAACTATAGGTGAAATCTACATAGTAGATAAAAATAAAGAGTTCTATTTTAAAGATGGTAATGTTTTATGGTTAAAAGATTTTCAATCAGTAAATACTTACTATCTTAAATTTGCTTTAGGGTCATTTATTGAAGAAATTAAGAAATTATCAAATGGTTCAACATATAATGCTTTACCAATTGAAAAATTAAAAAATCATAAAATCCTTCTACCACCATTAGAAGAACAGAAAAGAATAGCGGAGATATTAGATCAAGCGGAGGAGTTGAGGAGAAAAAGAAAGGAAGCGATCGCACAACTCGACACCCTCACTCAATCCATCTTTTTAGAAATGTTCGGAGATCCTGTTGTAAATCCGAAGGGGTGGGATATTGGACGGTTGGAAGACATTGCGGATTTTCAAACAGGTTATCCCTTTAAAAGTAGTGAATATACAACCAATGGGGAAACGGTAAAACTTTGCCGTGGCGCAAATATTCTTCCAAATCATCTCGACTGGACTGACTTAGCACTTTGGCCAAAAAACCGCACAAATACATTACGTGAATTTGCTCTAGAAGCAGGTGATGTAGTCATAGCAATGGATCGTCCTTGGATTTCTAGTGGATTTAAAATTGCACAAATTGAGCAAACAGACTTACCAGCACTTCTTGTTCAGCGAGTTGCACGACTACGTGGAAAAAATAGCTATTCAAACTCATTCATTTTTCAAATACTCAAGCTGCCAATATTTGCTCATCACTGTAAACCAACTGAGACTACAGTTCCTCATATCTCGCCAAAAGATATTAAATCATTTAGCTTTCCACTTCCCCCCGTATCCTTACAAAAAGAATTTGCCCAAAGAGTCGAAGCAGTAGAAGAATTAAAAAAATCACATCGCGCCTCATTATCAGAACTAGATGCCCTCTTTGCATCCCTCCAACATCGTGCATTTAAAGGAGAATTGTAACGCTAGATAATGCTGATAATTTCCAGCCCATTCCACAAAAACCTCATCATCAGAAGTTTCTCCCTGACTATATTTAGCAAAAAAATCTTCTGAACTCATTTGGTACTTAATTTCATAAACATTTAACTGCTTGGTAAGGGCAATTAACGCATCTAGTGGAGATGTATATTCAATAACTTGTTTACGCATCCATTTATCCGTTTAAATTGACTAACTTAATCATAGTAAATTTAGTACCGAATGTTTGCTGATGTAGAAAAATAGCATTATACTTAATTAAGTGTACTTTTATTGACAAAGGTTCGTTCATTTAATGAGCCAGTTTACCTTTCTTCAAGCTGAATTTCCCACCATTTACGAATCAGCCCAAAAAGCCTTTAAAACAGCCTACCGTGACCCCCGGACAGCCTGTTTTTATAGCCGTCGCGCCTTAGAATTAACAGTTAACTGGCTCTATAAATACGACAATACTTTAAACTTACCCTATCAAGATAACATTAGCGCCCTCATCCATGAACCGACCTTCAAACAATTAGTAGGTCAAGCCATATTTAACAAAGCCAAACTCATCATCAAAATTGGTAACAACGCCGTTCATGATGAAAGAAAAGTACCCGTTAATGATAGCCTCACCGCAGTCAAAGAATTTTTTCATATAGCATATTGGTTAACCCGTACCTACGGACGCACCAGCAAACCAGAACCAGGTTTAACC
>JBJTUF010000129.1:0-3847 GCA_046080565.1 Cuspidothrix sp.
GTTTCTAATCCATAAACCTTTGTAAATTCGAGACACATTTGCTCACACATTAGTTTATGAAAACCGTAGGGTGAAATAGGGCTAACGATTTGTGTTTCACTTATAGGTAAAGATTGGGGATTACCATATACTGCGGCACTGGAAAGAAAGATAAATTTACATTTAGAAGAATGGAGACGTATTGCATTCAGTAATTCAAAGGTAATTACTGAATTTGTATAAAAGTCTGAGACAGGTTCAGAGACGGATAGGGGAACTGAAGCACGTCCTGCACAATGAATACAAATTGAAGGAGAATGTTCCTGTAGTATTCCGTTTAAATCGGAATTGGGTAATTTCAGGCAAAAGTATTTTGTTAAGTTGGCTAAGGGCGCATTCTCTGGTGGAGAAGTACCAATACCAATGACTGACCAGCCTTGGCTTGAGAAATAACGGGCAACGTAACGGCCAAGAAAGCCAGTTACACCTGTGATTAGAATTGATCTATATGCTAGTTGATTCATAGGTTATTTACTTTCAACAAACTCCTCCGCTACTTGCAATCGCTACTTGCAATAATCAATTCACTGTTCACTAAATTCTTCAACCAGCCTAGTTAAATATTGAAAATGGCCTTGAGCAAGCATTTTTACCTGTTCAATTTTCTCAAACTCAAACCGATCTCGAACCTCTAAAATGCTTTTCTTAGAAGACAGTTGCATGAGAAGCTTAAATAAAGATCGTTTACCTAACGGGTAACTAGCAAATTTTATAGACAATGACTCCATAACAGCAATGGTTTTAGCTCGTGAGTCTAAACTATAAATAGGAACACTAGCAGCTAAAGCAGTGATATTTGGATGCATATAACTACTTATTAGTAAATCTAGTGTGGAGATGAATTGAATCGTTGTAGCGGGATCTTGATAAAAATGATGTTGTATCCAAGGAGACTTGGGTGGCAACAAAGAGAAGTTAGTCAAATTATTATCAGATTGATGAGGATGAACAAAGTGAAAAATTGCTTGGCGGCGCAAAGATGCGATCTGGTTAAGAAGGTAGGCAAATTTTCTAGTATCTGGTGTTTTACTTAAGCACAAACCTACGTGGAGAGGTTCCTGGGGAGTATTTGATTTTTGTTCAGTTTGCCAAAAACTGTTTAGAGACAATACGATATCGGGAAATAAAGAAATTTTTTTGCCTATTTTTTCAAAAAGTTCTACATCTTGTTGCAGTCGAACTGTCCCTCCTCGAAATAGCTCACTTTCTAATAAGCGCCATTGATAAAGGGTTAATTTTCTATTAGTAACTTCAGTCCCATCTCCCCCTATTGAGATACAAAATAGAGGGCATTTTTCAGTATTTGTTATTTCCCAGAGTTGTCGAATATCTTCATTCATGGCAGAACCTATTGAACCATAGAGAGGCTCAAGCAAGACTGTACCACCGCCTACTACGCAAAATTTTGACCCCTTAAATAATTCCTGTAGTGAGTCTGTTGTATTAACATTGTACTGTTCGGACAGCTTTCGATTTAAGCGATAGACATAAGGAGTTACTCCCAATTTTTGTAAATGTTGGGAGATCATAATTGCCATTACATCATCACCATAATTTCCATAGTTGTAAGATCCCCAAATAGCAACTTTCATTAGATTCTTGCAACTCCATTATTAAATTGAGATTTTTGCTTAAATTTATCGGTTAAGGGAGTCATAATAGGCTCAACCTTACATCTATATAAAACATCCGAGGGAACATCATGAGTGACTATTGATCCAGCAGCAATTACGCTCCGTGCGCCTATAGTTACTCCTTTTAAAATAGTTACTCCAAAACTGATCCAAACGTCATCCTCAATAATAATTGGGTCTACTTTTACTCCAGGTAAATCTTCTATTCGTTTTGGACGACCCAGAGTTATGGTATGGCGATAGTGATTATGTCTTTCAACTGGATCTAAAGAGTGGGCTGTATTATCAATAATATTTACATCATGGGCTATTAATACGCGATTTCCAATCGTAATCGACGATATTGAAAAAACCTCGCTACGATGTCCAATGTAACACCATTCACCTATTAAAATTTTTCCACCCGCAGGAGAAATAGTTAACCTCCCCCTAATATAAGAGTTGTCACCAATTATAATTTTTTTTTCATCCTTGGCTAAATTTTCAATACTTGCTTCTGGAAAAATTCTGGCTGTTGAAGACATAGTAAGACAGAGGTTCCTCTTTGCGTCTTGAGTCTGAAGTTGCTCATAAGACTTTAGAGAAGATGCCAAATAAGCAATTCCCTTAAATTTTAGTTCACGTAAAAAATTTAACATTTTATATTGATTTTTTTAAAATTGCTTAATATCCTGTGACTCTTTCCAAGGGAATTTTACGAGAACGACTCCATAGGATGAAACGTTACTTTTATATATAGCCATATCACTTCCTGTTTCCTCAATCTGGAAACTTAATAAAGATTGATTGTTCCACAAAATTTCAACATTAGAAATATGGGCAGCAAGACCTATGCTATAAGAGCCGGGAACTAAAAACAAAGAAGGAATTTCAATTTTGGCAATATAATGCCCTGCTGAAATGTTGGGGGATAGAAAAGAGGATCTGTAGCTACTAAATATAGAAATACCAAGAGAGTTATATATTTTGAAGCATAATTCAAGATTCTTGATAAATTGATTGGCGCAGTATTCCAAACAAAGTTGAATCGGCTCTCTGATATCAAAAAGAGAGGCAATCTTTCCCTGTGAGTTAAGCAGAGAAATACGCTTAAACCAAAATTGATGATTGAAAGAATTTTGATTTAAGATAAGTTCTCCACTATGTTCTTCTCCAGTATTTAAATACTCGTGGGTTACTTGTTCAACGTCTCCATCCATTTTTACTGAACCACTTTTTAACAAAATAGCTCTCTGGCAAACAGAATTAATTGTTGCCATATTATGACTGACAAATAAGATTGTTCTTTCTTCTTTGCCTACATCCTCCATCTTCCCCAAACACTTTTTCTGAAATTGAGCATCTCCAACAGCTAGAACTTCATCTACAACTAAAATTTCAGGCTCCAAATGCGCCGCCACCGCAAACGCCAACCGCACATACATCCCCGAAGAATACCGCTTAACTGGTGTATCCAGAAACTTCTCCACCTCAGCAAAAGCCACAATTTCATCAAATTTCCGTTTAATTTCCTCCTTACCCATGCCCAAAATTGCCCCATTGAGAAATATATTCTCTCTCCCTGTCAATTCTGGATGAAACCCTGTTCCTACTTCCAATAAACTCGCAACCCTACCCTTAATTTTAATACTTCCTGTAGTTGGTTCAGTAATTCGGCTTAAAATCTTCAACAATGTTGATTTACCTGCACCATTACGCCCAATAATCCCAACTCTATCACCTTGTTTAATATCAAAGGATACATCCTTTAAAGCCCAAAATTCCTCAAAAGCAGGATTTTCATTCTTAGCTTGAGGATTTAGTAAACTACCAATAGATTTCACCTTATTAGTAATCACATCGCGCAGTGCTGTATAACGTTCCTGCTGCTGATGTCCAATAATATATTTTTTACCCAGGTTTTCAACACGAATAACTGTATCTGACATAGTTTATCAATAATGAAATTTGATGAAATTATACTTCCTAAGAGAATATTTGAAAACTTTTTGTTGTGAAATTTAACATTTGTATATCCCCTTGAAAACTTTTCTACCAATGATATCAGATTGATTTCTCTCAAGTATTTTCATGATTTTTGCTGTCAAAGTATTGACTAGAGAAATTTAACATTTTTTCAGCATTATTGATCATTTCATGAGATTCTTCCAGGCTAATATTAGGGCTAATATCAT
>JBJTUF010000130.1:0-21099 GCA_046080565.1 Cuspidothrix sp.
AGCAAAAATAAGGTGTAGATGTCTAGATTGCATTGTGCTGTCGAGGGTTTAGTAATTTCTCTCATTCTCCCATACCCATTACTAGACGACCCTTATTTATTAATTCACTATTTTGTTATTCTGTCAATGCGTAAGTCCTAATTACGTTTCCTACTTTCATATTTAATTGGTTGTGGAAATAAGCTGGCTAATTTTGACAGTTTCACCTGGCGATGAGCTTGTATCAATAACAACAATATCTCTAGCGTCAAATACTGCTGTTCACTTAAATGCTTTCGGAATATTGTTTGATATGATTGTGGTAACATTTTATTTTTTTTGGGGCTTCTTTGCCCCTATTTTTTCATCACCTTATTTTCTCAAATTATTGCCACATCTCATCTTCAACCGCCTTGTCACCCGTTAAGCAGAAGCGTAGAGTCAAAAAATAAATGTTCCCAAAAGGCATTATTGGTATGCCTTTACAGAATCTTATTTTAGATAAACCATAAAACACCTATTAGGTATTTATCTCATTTATTGAGAACGTTTTTAGAAAAAGTTTGTACAACCCTCAATTCTTATTGATAATTATTCAGAAGTGAATTTTATGTGCGGAATGTGGGTTACAACCAGATGAAAGTTAGGACTTACGCATTTTAATGAAATGTGGGGTCTAATATTGCTTCCTTACGTAGCCACGACAGTATTTGAAGTAGGTTTTGTGTAAGTCGAGGAAAGTGTAGAAAATTTGTTTCAACTGTATATCCAAGCATTAATTCTTGTTCCAAGATGTCTAATATAGGAACAAATAAATTGATTAATTTATGCTCCTTTTTGCAGTGCGGAATGTAGAAACTAACATTAATAGTCCTAAAATTAAGGGTAAACTCGCACCGAAATAAAATACTCCCATCAAACCTTGATGACTCAATACGATGCCAAATAGGCTGGGACAAAGAAATTGTCCGAGAAAATTTGCTCCTGTTCCCGCCGCTAAAATGCTAGATTGATATTCTGAAGGGGCAAGATTAGATAACAGATTATAAAGGCTAGGAACGACAATTCCCAATCCAATTCCTAAAATAATTGTCGTAGGAAATAGGAATATTAATTGATGAATTTGAGGAATACTTATTAAAGGCAATGCCATACAGCTAAAGCCTAATCCTGTAGTGCCAATTAAGCCAAAACGTTGAGTTAATTTCCTGACTCCAAAAGCAGAAATACCAGCCGCTCCCAGGGCTTGGGAAGCTAATATAATACCGATTAAGGCACTAGAGGCATTCATGGTGGTTTTGAGATATAGAGGCAAATAAATAATGACAGCATAGGCGGTCGCTGCTGTCAAGCAGAGAGTTAAAAATAGCTGTAGTGTGAAAGGATTGGTGAAAGTCTGAATCAGTTTATCTGGATGTTTCCCTTCCTGAGATGATTCTGAAGAGGGTGTTTTTGAAGCTATTTGTGGTTGTAATGTCAGGACAACTAATAATGCTAGAGGTAGGGCTAAACCATAGAGACAAAACACTGCTCGCCAGTGTAAAGTACCGACTATACCACCCAATACTGGATAAATGATATTTGATACAGTAATGACACTAGATACATAGGCGATTGCTTGAGAACGTTCCTGGGCAGAATCATACATTTTCACTAGCAAACCCAAACTAGCAGCCGCAATTCCCCCACTAGCTGCCCCTATTAAACCCCGTGTTATTAACATCGGTAGGAAACTCTGCATTAAGCCTCCGGCCATGCCAAATAAAGCATACAAAATCAGGGAAATCACCAGTATCCGTACTGGTCCTAAACGGTCTGCTAATATGCCTAAAATTGGACTAAATATACCTACAGTTAAGAAATGACTACTGATTAAATAGCCGGCTAATGCTGGACTCAGATGCAGGTCTGTGACAATTTCTGGAAAAATTGGTGCAATGACTCCTCCGGTCATGACAATGAAAGAAGCTGTGGCTAAAAGCACCATAAGTTGGCGATCGCGTCCACTCATTTTTAAAATTAAAGCACTCACACACACACCTTAAAATGAAAGTTTGCCAGTTTTAGATCCCCGACTTGTTCACAAAATTGGGGATTTTTTGTTCACACATCAAAACGAATTTTTATCTGTTTACGAAAAGGATAATATAAATGTTTCCCAAACTTCTCAGGAATTCTATCTCCGTGAATACCAAAGTTTTTGGGTTGTTTTCCAATAGGTAGATAAAATGTCCCAAACATTAAATCAAAAATAGGAAACAAACCAGCAAAATTTTTCCCTACCCCTTCAGTGTCTTTGCTATGATGCCAACGATGAAAAGCTGGACTAGCAATTAGATAGCGAAATAGTCCATAATCCCAAGGCAGATTTGCATGAATAAAAGCCACGTATGCCGCTAAAAAAGGGGCATAAATTTCTACGGACAAAGGAGAAAAGCCTAATAACAAAACAGGGATAGATTGCATTACTCGACTAATAATATCATTAATTGGATGTACTCGAACTGAGGATAGCCAATCTAATTCTTCAGAACTATGATGAATTGCATGAATATCCCACCATTTGCTACTATGTAGCCAGCGATGAGTCCAATAACCCATAAAATCACCAATAATGATGACTATTAAACCCTGTAACCATTGGGGTAATTGAGCAACAGGCCCATAGCTAGTTGCTAATATTTGTGTATTTAGAGAACGACCTAAAAGCAGAAATAAAGGAATTAAAACTATCCCAATACAGATCCCACTCAATAATTTACTAATCAGCAAAGTAAAAAACCAGTAAAAGCTATCTAACCATACACCTTTGCGCCATTTTGATTGACCGATAATACTGGGATAAAGACTTTCAATTATCCCAAATAATATGGTTAAGATGATATATGAAATAGCTGTGATCACTAACTTTTCTTTGATCATAATCATACTTTCTGTAGGAATTACAACTAATTATTGTAATAGGTAATGATCAAATAAATAACCTGGCAGTTGTCGTCAACTACCAGGTTTCTGATTAATCAAAAATCATCTTATGGAAAAATTACAGAATACCCCAGAAGTGGAGAAACCCTTGACCAGAAAAGAGTTCAATCAAAGCTGCTGCTAAAAAGCCAATCATTGCTAGACGGCCATTCCAGATTTCTGCTTCGGGTGTAAAACCCCAACGCCAAGCGTTGCGGTCAGTTGCTACAGGCGCAGTTGCTGTTTTGGTTGCATTAGTCATGGTTAGCACTCCGAATTAGGGTTTACTAAGCTTTGTTACTTTATGTAAATAAATATAACAATTTTCAGAAAAAAAAACAACATTTATTTATATTTTTTTTGCAACTATCATGTATGCAAAAATTTTATACTTAAACAAGATTATCTATCTCTAAAGCGCAGACATAAGCAGTATAATCAGTTTATCATTGAATAGTAGAGTGTTTGATACCGAAATGGTGTTTAATTTCCTGATCAACTTCTCATCAGAAAGCATGACCAGGGCAACCTTCTGGTAAATGCTTACAAACAATTATTAATTAGAGGTTGCTGAAAAAGTCTTGTGGTGATGAAAGATGACACTTCGACAAGCTCAGTGCATCGCAGGTAACAGTTTCAAGAGTTCCATAGGAGCGATTTTTCTTTTGTGTAGAAATTGAGAGCAAGGTTTTTGAGTTCCAACTTGGTAAAATCTTGTACTTTTTTCACCTGAGAACGCCTCAAACCCTTTACCTGTGATATTTTCACATTTATTCAGCAAGCCCTAAGTAGTCGTGCAAAATAAATTTTATATTTCTCAGAGGAAAATCTTAACAGCTTCTTGTAAGATGATTGATTTGGTCTTAAAATCCCCATGTCTTGAGATTGGGGATTGTCAAAAACCTACTCCACTTCGACCACAGAGATAATTCTCTCATCCCGGTTGAGTTGGCAAATAGCTTCACCTTTACTATCTTTACTGAGGCTAGGAACGGTATTTACTGGTACACGGATAACCCGCTCTTTATTGGTAAATAATGCAACTTCTCCTCCTGGTTTGGCTTGTACCATTGCGGCTAAATTATCAGTTTTGTTATTAAATTTTACAACTTGTATACCTAAATCACCCCGATTAGCTGCTCTTAATTGATTTGCGGGCATAGTTTTCGCAAATCCTTCTTGAGTGACTAGCAATAATTGATCATCTTTACCGACATTGACACAACCAACCATTTGCTGATTTTTCAAAAGACGGAATGCTTGTAACCCCATAGCCGCACGTCCCATAATGGGGAGTTGTTCATCATTGACAGGAAACCTTAATAGACGACCACTAGAACTACCTAAAATTAGGTGTTGTCCAGTAGTGGTGAATTGGGTAAAAGCTAATTCGTCATTGTCTTTGAGTTTCAAAATTGTAATTCCTCGACGGGAGAGGTTGAGAAATTCTGATAAAGACAGGCGTTTAATTCGTCCTTCCTTAGTCAGCAGCACCATGTCTGATGTTTCAGGATGTTCTGGGAGTAGAAACCGAGTAATTACACCTTCGGTGTTACCTTGAGCGGTGCTGGTAAGTAGAGTAATTAAGGGTGTTCCTCGTGGTGAACGGCCAGTTGTGAGGGGAATATCTCCCACGGTGATGGGGTATACTTTTCCACTGTTGGTAAGGATTAATAGGTCTTTGTAGGTATTAGTTAATGCGGTTTGAATAATGAAATCATGATCCATTAAACCCGTTTCCCCTTTAGGTTTTTTACTATTGGGCGCAATCCGCCGTACATATCCGCGTTGGGTAATTTCTAAAATTGTTTCTTCTGGGGGTTGTTCTGGTTTAGGAGTAGGAATTTTGGCTGGGGAATTTTCGGGTGTTGATGCTGTTTTTCTAGTTTTACCTTGATCTTCTGATGCTGGGTTTTCTGTGGTCTGAACTATTTTGGTACGTCTAGGATCACTATATTTACGTTTGAGAGTGCGTAAATCTTTTTTTAAGGATTTGAGCAATTCCCGTCTGTCTTCGAGTAATGTTCGCAGTAGGGAAATTTGCTGATTAAGTTCGTGAAATTCTTTTTGTAGGTTTTGCTGTTCTAAACTGGTGAGACGACGTAATGGCATAGACAAAATCGCATCTGCTTGGATATCAGTTAAATCCAGGCGGGTAGAAAGTGTCATTTTGGCGGTAGTGCCATCGGGAGCTTGGCGTAAGATAGCAATGACATCATCCAAATTGGACAATGCTTTGAGCAATCCAGTCAGGATATTCACCCTGTTTTCCGCTTTGCCTAATTCGTAACTGTAGCGACGGTTGAGGGTATGTTCTCGGAACTTGAGAAATTCCTCTAATAGTTGACGTAGGCTTAATTGCCGGGGTTGTCCATCCACTAAGGCGAGAAGAATTGCTCCAAAGGTGGTTTGTAAAGCGGTTTGGTGATATAAGGCTGCGAGTAGTTCCTGGGGGTTGGTGTCACGTTTGAGTTCAATAACTACGCGCATTCCTTCTCTGTCGCTTTCATCCCGGATATCAGAAATACCATGTAACCGCCCTTGATTGACTAAATCGGCGATTTTTTCAATCCAACCGGCTTTGTTAACCTGAAAGGGTAGTTCTGTAACTATCAAGGCTGTGCGGCGTTTAGTGCTTTTGGTAGCTGGGATTTCTTCAACTGTGACTATTCCCCGAAGAATAATACTACCTTTACCGATGGTATAGGCTTCTTTAATGCCGCCATAATCAACAATTTCTCCACCTGTGGGAAAGTCTGGCCCGGGGATTAATTCTAATAATTTCTCATCGCTTAATTCTGGGTTGTCAATTAAAGCAATTAAGCCGTCTATAATTTCGCCCAAGTTGTGGGGAGGAACGTTTGTGGCCATACCTACGGCAATACCAGCACAACCATTGAGAAGCAAAAATGGTAATTGAGCAGGTAATACGGTGGGTTCTTGCTGGGAATTATCGAAATTGCCAATAAATTCAACGGTTTCTGCACCGATTTCCGCTAACATTCCCTCATGTCCTACTGGTGCAAGACGGGTTTCTGTGTAACGCATGGCGGCGGGAGGGTCATTATCTACGCTACCAAAGTTACCATGTCCTCCTAGTAGGGGATAACGGCTAGAAAAGTCTTGAACTAGGCGAACTAAAGCATCATATACGGCTTGATCACCATGAGGATGATATTTACCGAGAACGTCTCCCACTACACGGGCGCATTTTCGGTAAGGTCTATCTGGTGTTAAGCCGAGTTCGTGCATGGCATATAAAATGCGGCGATGTACAGGTTTTAAGCCATCACGAACATCGGGTAAGGCACGCCCCACTATCACACTCATGGCATATTCTAGGTATGACCGTTGCATTTCGGTATGTAGGGCGGTGGTAATGACCTGTCCCTTGGAGAGAAGGTTTAACTGTTTTGCCATGAGGTTTCCTTGTGAATTTTAGCTACACAACAGCCGCTAGAAAAGATAACACAGTTTGTAATTACAACAGAAGTGATCAACATAGAAATACTCACACAATCTTGATACTCATGAAGAGAAAAAGCAGTAGTATTATCCTAGATATGATCTAAGCTTATGGATTATTAAAAATACAACAGACATTGCTTAGGTATTCACTCTGTATAGTATAAAGTCTCATGAAAACTGTTCTGATTGTCGAAGATGATTTAATTAATGCTCGCGTTTTTTCTAAAATTCTAACTAAACGCGGTGGCTTGGGTGTTAAACATACGGAAAATGTGCAAGAGGTGATGGAAATTGCCCAAGCTGGTGAGATTGATCTGATTCTAATGGATGTATCTTTGTCTCGTAGTGTATATCAGGGTCAGTCTGTTGATGGTATTAAAATTACACAAATGTTAAAATCTGACCCGCAAACGGCTAATTTACCGATTATTTTAGTTACAGCACACGCGATGGAGGGCGATCGCGAGAATTTTTTGAAACAAAGCGGTGCTGATGGTTACATTTCTAAGCCTGTGGTAGATCATCAAGAGTTTATTAATCAAATTATGGATCTGTTACCACAGAATTAATTGGTAAAGGGCAAGAGGCAAGAGGCAAGAGGCAAGAGTTCAGAAAGAAAAAAAGAAGAAAGAAGAAGATAATTTTCCCCTCTGCTCCCCTGCACCTCCGCTCCCCTGCACCTCTGCACCCCTGCCTCCCCTGCACCCCTATTGCGGCATTGGTGACTCCTCCTGTGCTTGCGAGGCTGATTTAATTTGCGGTAGTGCTAAGAATTGTTTAGTGTCTGAGAGTAAGCGTTGTCCCCAGAGATTTTCGATCAGAAAGTCCACATCTGCATAACGGTAATCTATACGGAGTGCAGATACTCCCATTTCTATGGCTTTTTGCTGATTACCTTGTTTATAGTAGGCTACTGCTAAAGCTAGTAATGGTTCGGCTGCTTTTTTATCAATACTAACTGCTGTTTGCCATTGTTGGACTGCTGCGGTAATGTCTCCTTGTTCGTATTTAATCAAGCCAATATTATTAATTGCTGGCCAAAACTTTTTATCTTGGGTGACAGCTAAATTAAATTGAGCGATCGCTTCTGGGAATTTCTCCAACATATAATAGGCATTACCTAAGTCAAACAATCCCCCGGCATAATTGGGTTTTAATTTCAAACCGGCTTGATAATGGTTAACTGATGCTTGGTAATCTTTTTTTTGAAATTTGGCTGAACCTAAAGCAAACATCACTTCTGGGTTTTTATCGTTGAGGCTTTGGGCTTTGTTTAAGGAAGTAATAGCCTGATCAAATTCTTTATTTTGTAAATACAAACTTCCTAATAACCACCAAACTTTATCGTTTTGGGGGGCTAATTTTGCAGCTAATTGCGCTCTGACTAAAGCTGGTTCAACCTGTTGAAACTTGGCTAACTGCGCTGCTTCTTGTGCCAAGCTCAAGCCCTGTTTTTCCAATTGTGCATTATCAATTTGCACGGTATGGGGAATAAATGCCTGAGCATGAGCAGTTTCAGTCATGCTCCATAAACTACAGGCAACCAACAAAGAAATTAACCGAATGTGTTTTGGCACACTATCACCTTCTAGAGCAAAAGAAAGGAATCTGATGGCTAACGCCACCCTACGTTATCAGATAGCTTAACAAAATCAAATGGTCAGTTGTCAGTTATCAGGGATGGGGCGTAAAATGGGGAGGGTGACGGTGAAAGTAGTACCTTCACCGAGGATGCTGGTGACTTGAATTTGTCCTTGATGATGTTGAATAATGGCTTGAGCGATCGCTAATCCTAGTCCTGAACCAGTATTTGTGGTTGTAGAATAGTCGCCAGTTGTATGGGTTCGTGCTGGATCAACACGGTAAAACCGATCAAATAATTTTGGTAATGCTTCTGGAGGAATACCAATCCCAGTATCAATAATTTTAATTTGTAAATAAGAATTGCTGTAACGCATTCCTGATAGTGATAGTTTGGCATTAGCCATAACTCGATTCATGTTTTCTATTCTAGCTAATTCTACTTTGATTAATCCTTCTCTGGGCGTATATTGCAGGGAATTTCCAATTAAATTTGTCAATAATCTTCTTAATTGTTCCCAATTTCCCATGAGAGTAAACCAGTTTTCTAGTAATTCAGGATTATGTGCTGTTAAGGGAGAATCTACCAAATTAAGTCCGAGATGAATTTGTTTTTCTCTAGCTACAAGTTCGTGTTCTTTGACAACTTCTATTAATAAAGCATCTAAGGGACAAGGGGAAAATAAATTGGTGTTAATTCCGCTATCTTGTCTAGCTAAAAATAGTAAATCATTAACTAATTTTCCTAATCTTTGTGTTAATTTTTCTACTAATTTTAATTGTTGTTTATATTGTAGAGTATTTTTTTCTTCCGCAATTAAATCTAAATCAGCTAAGGCAATTTGCACATTGGTTTGAATTAAGGCAATGGGACTTCTTAATTCATGGGAAGCATCAGCAGTAAATTGTTTTAAGCGTTGGTAAGATTCCCCCACTGGTTCCATCGCTTTACCAGATAAAAACCAACCACTAGCCCCTACTGACAATAACATTAAACTAATCCCTAAAGCCAAATCAAAAATTAATTCTCGGCTGGGTTTTGTCACTTCAAACCAAGGATGACTAACTCGTAAATAACCTAAGACCTGTCTCCCTAATTCGATTCTTTTGGTAACTTGTCTCAATAATTGTGCTGATTCTCCCCATCCTCCTATGCCAATAACTCGAACAGTTTCCCCTGTATAATTGGTATGAATAGGAATATCTAATATTTCGGAAAAAGTTGACCAAACTAATTCGCCATGGGGATTAAACCATTCTAAATCAATGCGATCATCTTCGGCATTTTCTGCATTGTTGCGAAAACTAGCTTCTATATTTACTCGTAGTCGTATAGGTTTAGCTTGTGTTGGCTCAATTACTAAAGACCTCTCTACAACTTCGACAACATGATATAATGTGTCGTCAATTCTTTCTATTAATGTACTACGAACATATAAATATACACCACTGGCAAATAATAATAGTAAAATCGCGGTTATTGCTGTGTACCAAATCGCTAAACGACGACGAGTGGATTGAAATAGGTAAATAGACATATAGGAGGACGCAGAAGGCAGGAAGCTAGGAGTCCTGTATATTTTATCTCAAAAATAATTATTTTTTATACATGGAAACTATCAAAGCAGAATTTGATCCGGTTTATGGTTCCAGAATTGTTAAAATCTAATCACTAGCAATTAAGATATTTATATTCCATTGCTTTATAGGTAATATCTGCCTTGATCTAGGTGATTATGCCAAAACAAAAAAAGAATTCTGCTGCAATTAATCTGAGTGATCCACAATACTACATTAACCGTGAGTTAAGTTGGTTAGAATTTAATAATCGGGTTTTACATGAAGCTTGTGATCCAAGAACTCGTTTATTAGAAAGGCTGAAATTTTTGGCCATTTTTAGTTCTAATCTGGATGAGTTCTTTATGGTGCGAGTGGCGGGGTTAAAGCAACAGGTAGAAGCTACTGTGAATTTATTAACTCCTGATGGCCGCACACCACAACAGCAACTAGATGATATTCGTTTCCATTTGACTCCGCAACTGCAAAAACTAAATGCAGAATTTGAGGAAGTGCTACGACCTCTGTTAGTACAACAGGGAATCTATATTTTAGATTACATAGAACTGAATGAAAAACAGCGTAGTTACTTAGATAACTATTTTCAGGAACAGGTGTTTCCGGTATTGACTCCTTTAGCTGTTGATCCTAGTCATCCTTTTCCCCACATTTCCAATCTGAGTTTAAATCTGGCGGTGGTTCTGAAAAATCCTGATACGGAAGAGGAGTTTTTTGCACGGGTGAAAGTCCCCCAGGTGTTACCGCGATTTTTGCCTTTACCTCCAGAGTTAAGAACTCAAGACAATAGTAAGATTACTAGCTGGTCAGGGATTCCTTTAGAACAGGCGATCGCCCATAATTTAGAATCTCTATTTCCAGGGATGAATATTCAAGAATATCACCCCTTCCGTATTACCCGTGATGCGGATCTGGAATTAGAAGAAGATGAAGCTGATGATCTGTTATTAGCTATTGAACAGGAACTCCGTAAACGCCGCATGGGTGGTAGTACAGTCAGGTTAGAAATTCGTACCCAAACTCCTGAATCTGTACGTTGTCGCTTGTTGCAGGATTTAGGATTAACGGAAAATGATATTTACGAGGTTGATGGTCTGTTAGGACTACGAGATTTAATGTATTTTCTGGCGCTACCATTACCAGACCTCAAAGATCCCCCACGTCAATCAGTTGTTCCTTCGCGGTTGCAACGGTTAAGAGAACCATCCCTTGATCTGGATGTCCATGAAATAGAAGAGGGAAAAGATTTTTTTGCCATCATTCGGGAAAAAGATTTGTTGGTTCATCATCCCTATCAATCTTTTTCTGGTTCAGTAGTCCGTTTTATTACCAGTGCTGCCCATGATCCCAATGTGTTGGCAATTAAAATGACTCTTTACCGCACTTCGGGGGATTCACCTATTGTCAATGCTTTAATTGAAGCTGCGGAAAATGGTAAGCAAGTTTCCGTATTAGTGGAGTTAAAAGCCCGATTTGATGAGGAGAATAATATCTACTGGGCTAGACGTTTAGAGAGAGTTGGAGTTCATGTTGTCTATGGTTTGGTGGGATTAAAAACCCATAGCAAAATTGTTCTAGTAGTGCGACGAGAAAAAGATCGGATGCGGCGTTATGTACATATTGGAACTGGTAACTATAACCCAAAAACCGCACGACTGTATACAGATTTAGGTTTGTTTAGTTGTCGAGAAGAATTGGGTGCTGATTTAACCGATGTGTTTAATTTTTTAACTGGCTACTCTCGACAAAAATCCTATCGAGAAATTATGGTAGCTCCAGTAAATATGCGCGATCGCTTTCTGGAACTAATTAGGCGGGAAATTGAAAACGTCCAAAATGGATTTTCTGGTCGTATCGTTGCTAAAATGAACGCTCTGGTTGATCCACAAATTATCGCCACTCTCTATGAAGCTTCCCGTGCTGGAGTGCAGATTGATCTCATCGTTCGCGGTATTTGTTGTTTACGTCCTGGTATACCAAATCTGAGTGAAAATATTCGCATCATCAGCATTATTGGCCGCTTTTTGGAACACTCCCGCATCTTTTATTTCTACAACAATTCTCAAGAAGAAATATATATCGGTAGTGCAGATTGGATGAGGAGAAATTTAGATCGTCGAGTTGAAGTTATTACACCCATCAAAGACCAAGATATTGCTAAGGATTTACAAGAAATCTTAGGCATTATGTTAGCTGATAATCGTCATGCGTGGGAATTACAATCTGATGGCACTTATATCCAAAGAACTCCATTTGATGCGCGAGAAGCTAATTCTCAAAAAATAATTACGTCTATGGCTTTATGTGCTGTAGGTATTAATTAAATCGTTCTTAAGTTTTCACCAGTTGCAGCACAAGTGAATCATAAGTTTCTCTCCAGTCCTCGATCTTATTTATCTTAGGACTGAAGGCGATTAAGTCCGTAAGTATGATGATGAAATATATAGCAGAAAGCAAGAAGGAATCCCCGCAAAGTCATACTCCTAGCCCTCACCGGTAACTTTTTGGTACAAACCCTATTTACGTCTTCAGTTATGAAAAATGCAAAAAAAAATTTTTTTATGAATTTTTAGGATGAAAATTACTAAAAAATTACTAATTAGCAGTTAAAATTCATCCATAAGATAGAGTGATTTTTGTATTGATATTTATTAAACTATAAATAGCCATTCTATTTGTTTATGGATATGAGGCTGTTTCACTTTAGTCACGATATAAATATTTGCGTTGGTTTTCCCTAAACTCCTACACAAAATTTATGAGTATCTAAATTAGAGTGAATTGCTATAAGTACATATTGATCATTGTGCTGAAATGTTAATGTTGTCCCGTGAATCTAGTAACCTACGCCTTCTGGTAGTTGACGATCATGAACTAACTCGGTTAAGCCTACAATTAGTTTTTTCTGTGCAAGAAAATATTCATGTTGTGGGTTTAGCTAGTAATGGTCAAGAAGCTATAGAACTGTTTAAATGCCATCAACCTGATGTAATTATTCTGGATTTACAAATGCCTGTTATGGATGGTTGGTCAGCATCTAATTACATTAAATCTATATCGCCAACAACTCAAATTTTAGTTTATTCTTCTGTAGATGAAATATATGCTGGGGGAACGAAAAATACACATAATTTTGATAAAGTTTGCAAAAAAGATATTCCCACTCAAGAACTTGTTGCCGTAGTCAAAGAATTAGGAAAACTGGTTTAATTTTGTCTATTTCCCCTCAGTATTCAGCCGTCTGCCAGAAACATAAAAATACTCCCCCTATAGTCCTCCCTTTTTCAGCTACGGTGTATACATAAGTTTAATCAAGTTGCCTAATAGCGTTTTCATGCCCCCTGACCCCCAATTCTGGGGGAATAAGAATTTCAAAATCCCGTAAATTTGATGAATTTAGGGGGCTAAATAATCATTAAATAAAGACAGATAAGACTTGTGTTGTACACCCTGACAGGAGGGCGGACGGCAAAGCGGCGAGGTGAATATATGCAGCTTTACATAAAATTGGTATAATATCAAGTCAGTGTAATCACTTATAATATAAGTCTTTGGGTAATAATTATTTTTCCCAATTACCAATTACCAACCCCATGTACATTTCCCAAATCAAATAAGTGCTTACGAATAATTGATTACACATTTGGGAAAACAGGAGAAATATCTCTATCTCTTACCTGTCACCTGCGATGCACTGAACTTATCGAAGTGTCACCGTTCCTCAATGTGAAATTTATTTTTCATAACTGCTTATTACTTCTATATTCTGAGGATAAATTTACATATTTGCGATGATCCCCGTATCTAATCAGTCCCTAGCCATTTATATTTAAGATTATCTGTTAATTCTTAAAAGATTGTGAAAGCTATTACTCTCATTGGTTCTACTGGGTCAATTGGTACTCAAACCTTAGATATCGTTTCCGAACATCCAGATAAGTTTCGCATAGTTGGCTTGGCTGCTGGGCGCAATGTGGAGTTATTCGCGGCGCAAATTCGCCAGTTTCGCCCGCAAATAGCCGCCATTTCTGAGGCGGATAAGTTACCAGAACTCAAGGAAGCAATTAAGGATGTTTACCCCCAACCTATTTTACTAGCTGGCGAAACGGGAGTGATCGAAGTTGCCCGTTATGGTGATGCCCAAACCGTCGTTACTGGTATTGTTGGTTGTGCCGGTTTATTACCGACCATTGCCGCAATTGAAGCGGGTAAGGATATTGCTTTAGCCAATAAGGAAACTATCATTGCCGGCGCACCTGTGGTCTTACCTTTGGTAGAAAAAAACGGAGTTAAACTATTACCAGCAGATTCAGAACATTCTGCAATTTTTCAATGTCTGCAAGGTGTTCCTCAAGGTGGGTTAAAGAAGATATTACTAACTGCTTCCGGTGGTGCATTCCGAGACTGGCCTGTGGAAAAGTTACTAACTGTAAAAGTTGCGGATGCTATTAAACATCCTAATTGGTCAATGGGGCGTAAAATTACCGTAGACTCGGCAACTTTGATGAATAAGGGTTTGGAAGTAATTGAAGCTCATTATTTGTTTGGGGTAGATTATGATGACATTGAAATTGTCATTCATCCCCAAAGTATTATTCATTCTTTAATTGAGTTACAAGATACTTCTGTTTTAGCCCAACTGGGTTGGCCGGATATGCGTTTACCATTGCTTTATGCAATGTCTTGGCCAGATCGAATTTACACTAATTGGGAAAGATTGAATTTAGTAAAATCTGGTGATTTAACTTTCCGTGAACCGGATCATCAAAAGTATCCTTGCATGGGTTTGGCTTATGCTGCGGGTAGGGCAGGTGGTTCGATGCCGGCGGTTTTGAATGCAGCAAATGAACAAGCTGTGGCACTATTTTTAGATGAAAAAATTGGTTATTTGGATATTGCGCGGTGTATTGAGTTTGTGTGCGATCGCCATCAAAATGATAACAAACAAAATCCTTCTTTAGATGACATTTTAGCAGCCGATCAATGGGCTAGGCAAGAGGTTGTTACTGCTACTGAAAAGTTAGCAACTCAACCGCAAGTTATTTCTGTGGGTTAAATGGGTAAAATCCCCGGTTCATAGCCGGGGTCTATTAGCAAATGACTGAATTTATTTGGCTATCTTCTCAAAAATCTAAATTCATTTTCACCAATAAGGAGTAACGAGTGCAAAGGCAAGTTCAGCTAATTCGTGGTGAGGATAGCACTCTTGTAAATGCGTATTTAGTGGAACTGGCACAAAAGCACGTTGATGATTATCTATTGCTGTGGAAAAGCCGACTAAATTTATACGTACAAGCTGATAAATTTTGGGATTGGGAGTTTAAACTGAGATTTATCGCCAGCAGTTCAAACCGTGAAGGTTATGCCATTGAGTGCGAAGGTGAAACCCAAGGATTGATGCTGATGGAAACTCAGATACACGGCTCACGCATCACAGAGGGTAAACGCTTAGTATATCTTGATGGAATTGCTACAGCACCTTGGAATCGTCAGGATGTGCAACGTCCACCACGATACAAGGGTGTTGGGAGTGTATTTCTGGTATTTGCCCGAACCCGCAGTTTCGAGCTAGGTTATGAAGGTAGGGTAGGCTTGCATTCTTTACCAGGAACGGAAAAATTCTATGATAATCAAGGAATGCTAGATTTAGGGCAAGATGAAGATTACGATGATTTAGTTTATTTTGAGTACGGTGTATGGCGTTCTTATAACAAAAGCAGTGAGGGTAAGTAATGAGTCAGCAAGAATCTAATTATATTCCGTTCACCTCTAACCAAGAATTAGCAAACCCGATGGATTTATTGCTGAATGAAGAATGGTTAAGAAAAAGCATTCAAGCTGAGGAAGAAGTAGGGAGTAATATTGGTGCTGGTTTAGATTGGGGTTCTAGTTTTGAACAACTGTTGCTCAATCCTGAATTGTTTTATCGGTTAAAAACTTTGCGGATTTCTTTAAATCGGGAAGTGCGTTTGTTGCTCAAAGATTGGAATTTAGGAACTGCCACTTCTATAGCATCTGCTACCGCAAGAGAGAAGTTGCTGGAAAGATTCAAGCTACCTACACCTAATGTTAAAGAACATATTCAAGTTGTGTTACAGAGAGATGAACTTTTTGGTGAGGAGTTTATTTCTAATCATCAGGTATTGCGCGAACTGCTTGGGGTAATGTTGACAGAAAACGATTGGGAAATAATTGCTTCAGTTGCAGCAGATTCATTGAAACAGCAAATTATGAATCAGGTTTTGGTTGAGAGAATTTCAGCCTAGTCTTGGTTAAACTATTAAATTTTAAATCTAACCAATGCCAGGTATTATTGTTAGCATTTTATTTCTGCTGAATGCTACTTGGATAAAAGAGCAGCCCGAAAATTATTTACGTAATATTTGCAATAAATCATGAGATAGTTTATAACAAAGAAAATATTTGTCTAGATCCTTTTCATATTCTTTGATAGAGTTCTCAACTTTATTAATATTTTCTTCAAAAAAAGTCAAATAAAGTGAATGAAAATCATTGGAAGAAGCACGACAAATAAATTCATCTTTCCATAGCCAAAATCTGCTATCTACACAACGTAAAAATAACCTAAAATAGCTCCATGCCATTATACGATCATCTGTATTCATAAAACGAGTAAACCATTGTTTAGCCCACGAATTTCTTTGCCAACGATTGAGCGATATATTTACTATTTCCTTTTTCCAAGTATTCGGTTGTTCTTCTTTGAGTTCACTAAGACGAGCAAAAGTATCATCAGTTTCTAAAAATCCGAGAATCGTTACAGCAATAGAGAAATCAAAAGGAGCAGACGAATTAAGTTTAGTTTCTATGTAAGTATCTAACCAACTGCAAGCATGACCTTGTTGAGCAGCAATGGTCATTTTCATGAGTTCTAGGTCTGAGTTACAAGACTCAAAGCGATACTGCCATTGATTTTCTATAGTCTCATTAGGTGTGACTTGAAAAATACTATAATCTAGGAAGCAAATATTAGTCGGGTAATTTTTGAGGATAATTTTGCGATTAACACTTTTCAGAATTTTATATAAATTGATTCCCACCGGGTGATTGATTTTTAGTAAAACAGAGCAGAGTATGGAATAAAAGGTGCTTGCTAACTGAATGATATTTTCTGCTTTAATATTATTGTATTCAGGTTTTATAGGCGTTAACCATATATCAACTAAATCGGGATGCTGAGATACTATTTCTAGTATGACTTCTTGAGGAGGAATTTCACAAAATAAGTAGTTACCCCATTCAATTTGTTTGTTATTGACTTCAGTTAAAATTCTATTAAATTCTTTTCTTAGTCTTGGTTTGGTATTTACATCTTGCATTTGTCTCATCTGTTCTATAGTGATATTTTTATCTGGTATTCCCCAGACTGTATTATGGGAATGAAAAGTTATAGAATTTACAAAGTTATCTTCAGATAGAGAAAATTTATTATAAAACTGCTCGAAATTATCATCAGTCGTTACATGAATTTCAATAATGGGAAAATCATCTGGTAGTTTTGGCACTTCTGTGGTAAGTCTGCTCCAGATTTGGTGAATATCATCTGCATATTGTTGGACTTCTTCTACTTGCATTTTCCGATAGCGAATAGCATAACCTTGATAGGCTGGATGAATACGGTTTTTGAGACTAGAATAAGACAAATTTTTACCATACTTTCCAAGAATAAGACTTCCCCAATGATTTTCTCTACGGTGATGTTGAGGATTCCATTGCCAAGAACAATTAAGAAATTTTTGGATAATTTCATTATCACTGAACTTATATATTATCTCTAATACCGATGAACGTATTAAGCTATCATCATGTTCAAGATGAGGGTAAATATATTGATTAATTATTTCTGTCTGTAAAATGTCTATGCTTTGAGAAATAAACCACAGTACACGCTGTAAATCCTTCTGATTCTGATTATTGATTTTTGAAAATGCTACTTTTATGTTACCAATTGGTTTAAAACTTTTCTCAAAGGATATAAAATCGTAGTTTGGATCAGGACGTTGTAAAATATGGTTTAATTGTTGTTCTGCATCTAATTCCTTAATAACTACTTGAAACAGATAAGCCTCAGCAACATGGTCTAACTCACTATCTGTATTACAATTTTGCTCAAAATTCTGCCAAGCCTGATAAATACATTCTTTCTCTTTTGAATCAAGAATAAGATAGTTTTTTACAATATTAAAGCTCAATTGTCGCAAGCTTTCTCCTGTTCTTTGGGTAATATTTCGTGTAATTTGTCTAACTAAATTAGCTATAGCCTTTGGTGCGTAGGCACATAGTGCTGGCTCAAATTCATCAAATCTATGGTCATCTATGTCTATGTGATATTTTGACCAAATCGAGTGGATGGAAATGTTGTCTACTAAAACCTCAAGGCGTTGTCCAATATCATTAGTCACTACTAACTCTGGATTAATACAAATTGATTTTATACGAGAAGCTATCAACTCAGGTCTTAAATCAGTCATACTAAGACAATTTACATAGTTATCTTGATTCCATTGAAAATTACAGGGATCATATTCGTATGTATTTTCATTAAACTTCAAAATATCTTTGGGTAATGTTTGTTGAAGTTGATAAGCTTCTTGACTGCCTTCGTATGACAGTATTCGATAAGTAGCCCTTGTAGCTACCAAAGTTTGTGATGTCAGAAGATGTTCAACCTCTAATTTAATTTCATTCCATATTGATTGAGAAGCAGAACGGAATGCCCAATTAAATAAATCGCTTTTACTACGAAACCCCATAATTTCTTCAGCTATTATTCCTGTGACAATAGCTTTAATAAAACTTTGTATTGGTAAGGTAATAATTAATCCTAACGCAAATTTTCCAAGGCGAAGTAATCCATCATCTTCGATATTACTATCTTCAATTACTGTTAATTTATAACTGTGAAACTCAAAATCTCCTGGCTTTAATTCCTGTCTTGCTCGTTCATTAATTTCGCGTGTAAGCTCCTTTATACTCACTGAAGGATGACGCTGAGTTGAAAAACCATCACAGCGTAAAAATCCTAACCATTTTTCTAGTGCTAATGAAAGTTTCTCCAATATATTTGGATACTCTTTCCATTTTATAAAAGCACATTTTATTAATTCTTCCGCCCAAGGATTTCCAAAGGTGTCAGAAGCTATAATTTCTGCTAATTCAATATAAGCAAGAGGATCGCAAGGTAAATATGCAATAAATTCTTTTTCAGCATCTATTCCTGGATTAAGATTATTTATCCATGCTTTGAGTAAAGAAGTTTTTGCTATAGTTGGCAGTTCAGGATCGGTAAGAGCAATTAAACTGGCATAGTGACAGATTTTTGCTTTAATATCCATTTGCGCCTGTGGTTCTATCCATTCAGCGATTATTTCTTCTGGATGTTTATCACTTTCCTCTATACATTCTTGTAATTGATTTACCAACAATAAACCAAAACCATAATGTAAAAATTCTGGGGTTATTTTATTTTTATTGTATTTATTATTTTTTAGTATACCACCAGTTGTAAGCTCATGAAAAATTTCACTTTTGTTAGATACAAAAGATAAATTATCTTCTATCTCTTTATTTTCTAAATATTTGTTGTTCTCCTCTATAACGTTTTCTGCTAAATTTCTAATCAAACCTCTAAATTGTTCATCATCGAAATCAATATTTTTGGTTATATATCTATCTTTCCAATCTTCATAAATTAGGCGTTCAACAGTTATATCCCCACTTTCATCAATATTTTTATAATGCTTGAGCATTAATTTAAAATAACGTGGTTTACGAAGTAGTTTTAGTATTTCTTCTGATGAAAATTCAGAATAACTGAATCCATGATATATTAGTGCTTCTGTTAATTCTTCATCATTATATGATTGAATAATGTACTTATGAATTTTCGAGGAATCAAGAACTTTAAATTTGCGTTGCCAATATTCACTACGACAGGTAATTATTATGCCTATATTTTCAAACTGTTGATTTCCGCAAAGCTCATCTAAAAGATTTCTCCACCATGAAGAATCATAACGTTCGTTAATACCATCTAAGATAAGTAATAGTCTTGGTGTAGCATTTGAATTACTAGCCCAGCGTTGAATACGTTTTATACAATGTTCTTCTGGTAAGTTTAAGTCACCACTGATAATCTGAGAAAGAAGATTTAAAGGTTTATTGCTACTAATTTTCTTTGATGATAAGAAAATAACAGCAGGAAAGTCATTATCTTGTTGTAATTTTAAGCTTAACCAATGAGTGATACCCCATGTTTTTCCATCACCTTCTTCGCCTAAAAGCGTAAATATTTTTTTATTATTTGTCCATTGTGAATACCAGATATCTAATTGTTCTAGCAGTTCCTTCCTTTGTATAAATTTTATATCATTACTGAGAATATTTATAGGTTGTCCAAAAGCAGCACGAGATTGCTGTTCTGATTTCAAATATTGTAAGAATTGTTGATTTCGTTTTGCCGTCCAGTTGTCATAACCTATTAACTCTGAACAAAGTCGAAATTTTAATAATTCTTTTTTTTGATTAAATTGAGGATTATTAATAATATCATTTAGATATTGCTTTAATTTTTGTAATTTACTATCGGTTAAAATATCTTTCAAAAAAACGGTTACTGTACTTATGGAATTAGCACATAATACCTCTAATTGATTTAGCTCTTCAATATCTTCAGAAATTACTTCAAAGTGAATACCTAAATTTCCAGCTTCTTGAGTTAAATCATCAATTAATTTGGAATCAACATCACGAGTTGTAACTAGTAGCCAAATATCTAAATCTGGAATTGATCTCCGAACTTGACTTAATTCTCCAGATAACTCTCTATTATCTAATTTTGTATTTGTCTTGTAACGTTTACATTCTACTGCTAAAACATTTGAGCCATAATCACGAGAACTGATATCACGTCCTTCTTGAGAACCTGATTTAGCTAGATAAAATCGTCGTCCAGTTAAATCTTCTAATAATCTAGCAATTAATCCCTCAAAGCCTTTTGCTCCTGATGAATCAAGTTGTCGCAGTGCATCTGAAAGTAGATTACTCATATTTAATACAAGGGTTGAATATTATCTTAGTATAATTTGTTTAATAGCCAACTGGACAATAAATAGCTATTGTGCCTATGTCAACTCATACAAAACCCTGTTACCTTAACTCTAAAGCAACCAGTTCTGAGTAACTATGGCTACCAAAACACCAACCAAACCAAAGCGAAAACAAACACAAACTGGCTGATGGGAAAACCTGACAGACTGCCGCAAACTCCGTCATATTGATATTTAATATGAAATAACTTACTTCCTTTGTTTTTTCCCATTCCCTTGATTAGCCCTAGACTCTAATGTAAACTGTGGTATTTCCTCCAACTCTTCTTCACTTAAACAATACTGTTCACAAACAAGACTTAAACGATTTCCAGAACTTGTAACTGCATTCACCGAATGAGTTAAATCACCCTGAAAATAAATTAAAGAATTAGTTCGGGGTTTAATTTGTCCCACTTGGCGT
>JBJTUF010000131.1:0-18132 GCA_046080565.1 Cuspidothrix sp.
GCTTGGGGTACATCAAATGTTCCAAAAAACTATAGAAGAATTAATGCAATTTAGCCGCTATCGGTTGAAGGATTACATCAAAGGGCAAAGAGCTATGAAGCTTGCTCTCTCTAGCTTTTAGCTATCTTGTCCTCCTGTCAGTTAAAACCTTCAAATATAATTTGCAGGAAAAACTATCAAAATGGAAAATGGAAAATGATGATGTAATCATCAATAAAAGTTGGGTTTTAAGAATCTGTAACAGAATTGTTAATATTTTAACTACAGAAAATTCCAAAAAACCTAGTGTAATATTTCAACTATTTTCATCCCAAGGTCATTCACTGACATTGGTGATTTTATTAATTAAAATAATTCTGATTTCTCCCAATTCCAAAACACATTTAGAAATTGCTATTTCCCAATTAATTACTTATTATGAAAACTATCCGGTTGATGAATGCAAATGGTTGATTCATTTTTTAGAAATTTTTAATATTACATTTGCGGTTTATTCGGGGAATGTTGAATATACTCTTATTAATATGAAGACTAATAGACAAACTGTTCATACTCAATCTAATTTAGATGATTATCGAGTTTTTTCTCAGTTAAAATTAGAAGCCATAGATCCAGATGTATAGAGTTTAATAATTGAGAATAGGATTGCTATATTCTTTAGCATCCTTTCCATGTTTAACAGATTATGATAAATCTTATTTTGATGAATGTCAACAATGGGAACATGAACATTCTATAGGAAATATCTAATAGATAAAAATATTATTATTTGCTATGTTAATATCAGGATAGAGAGTAGTAAGTTCTTCTGTGATATGAAACGAATATTTATCTCTAGGAATTTTAATAATTTCATTTTGGATTAAAATTACCAAAAAATATTGGAATAATGAAAGACTGCGAGGAATTCTTGCTAAGGATGTGGAATTAACTTCTTTTTTAATTACATCAATAATTTTTGTAATTTCTTGATTATTTCTTTCTTCATTGATAGGAACTATAAGACGATATAAATTATCACAAAGTCGGTTCATATCTTTTGGTTGTAACTCATCAGGAAGTTTACTATTGGCAAATAGTTTATTAATTTCACTGGCCAATTTATTTTTAATTTTTATTTCAGGATAATCATTTTCTTGGATAATTATAGAAGTTTGTTCAAAAGCTAGAATGAGGGTATCTAGTTGTTCTACATTTGCTTTAATTTGTGCCGCTAACCGTAATCTTTTCCAATCAATCTCAGAATTTTTATATACTAAATCATGAGTTGAAACTGCCCAAGCGTGTTCAAAGGCACTTTTAACCTGAATTTCAAAAGTAATATTATAAATATTTAATTCATTATTTGCAATTAAATTATTAGCTAAATTATCAACTTTTTTCAGGTTAGCATTAATTCTCGTGGAATCAAATTTAAAAGTATCTGGTGATTTTTTATTTTGTCCTCTTTTAACTATACGTTTAATCTCAAAAACTTCTTTACAAAATTTTATGACTTCTGCTTCATGGGATAATGTTGGTATAATCACTGTACAAGCAAATAGATCATCTAAATCTGACCATTTTTTAAATCTACCAGTTTCAATTTTTTCAGCTAAAGATTCAATACTTTTAATCCGCGAAGAAAAAGCATATCCTTTGCTGACACAAAATTTTAATAATGTGGATGTTACCTTTTTATCAACTTCTTCAATAAAAGGGATATACTCGTTATATTTACGCGCTAAAATAGAGGGATATATCATAAAATTATTTAATTATTAACAAATAAATTTTTTACTTGCATATTAATCAAAACTGTCCTGAATTACAGATTTCATAATTCTGATCCTACTTTTTCTTGCACCTGAATCTGTGAAAGATTGTTTAGCATTTTTATAGTATTCTAAAGCCTCTTTTTCATAATTAGTTAAACTGTCTATAGATTGATTTCTAGTTTGTTCCTTTTCTACTACTTCTAAGAATTGCTTAATTCTTTCACCAACTTCTTGATTTATATGCAGTTTATTTTCTCTATTTAATTCAGCAATAGCACCAAATAAAGAATAAAAATCTGCTTGATTTTTTAACCTAGTTTTAGGTAAATTGATATCTTTTGATAACTCCAATATATTTTTTATAGATACAATAGTCTGACGAAATTCATTTTCAATTTCCTCTTTATCTTCCCAATTCATATCTCTTTTACTAAAGGCATTATCAAAATAATCTTGATTATAGCCTCTCACTCCTTCCTCTAAAAATAATAAAAGTTGAGCCACCATTTCCACATCTTTCATTTGTTTTTTTGATCGTTTATCAATTGTAGGAAAATTACCTCCTAAATATTCAAACATCCAAATAGTTAAATCCTCTACAGCAGTGATAAAATATCCATTAAATTTGGCATGGCGGAGTTCTTGAGGAGTTAATTTCATAACATTGCGATTAATACGATCAAATATATTACCAATAATTTTTTCATCCGATGATGGTAAATATTCAATAGCAAACTGATATTTCCAAAAATTTTGTTTAGTTTCTATATCTAAATCTTTAAAATATTTATTCTTTAATCTTTCAATTGTAGAATTTTCATATACAGGAAATTCATTATTCGCAAATTCAAACAAAGTAGATAATCTTTGCTTACCATCAACTATACTAATTTTCGATACTCCTTCAGGAGTAATTTCTTGATATATAAATATTGCAGGTGCTGGATAACCATTAAGGACTGTATCAATAAAGAAATCTTTATAATCTTGATTCCATACGCTACGTCGTTGATAAGGTGGATCAAGTTCCAGCAGTTGTCTTGTATAAAGATCCCAAAACCAAGAAATTGTTTGAAAATTAATTGTTCTGTTCATAATCCTGTAAATCTTGCTATGGCTTACACTATGTTATCATATAAAAGGTGCGTTACATTTCATTAACGCACCCTACAAATTCAGGACATGGCCGGATATTGTTCCAACACTTGCTTTAAATATTTCCCAGTATAAGAACGGGGATTTTTGGACACATCTTCTGGTGTACCGGCGGCAATTATTTCTCCACCTTTATCTCCTCCTTCTGGTCCTAAATCTATGACCCAATCAGAACAACGGATGACATCTAAATTATGTTCAATGACTAAAATTGAATTTCCTTTATCTACTAATCTTTGCAATACATCCAATAATTTATGGACATCATAAAAAGATAATCCTGTAGTGGGTTCATCAATTAAATAAAGTGTTTTTCCGGTGGCACGTCGAGATAATTCTGTGGCTAATTTTACCCGTTGCGCTTCTCCACCTGACAAGGTTGTGGCGGATTGTCCTAACTGAACATAACCTAAGCCAACATCTACTAAAGTTTGTAATTTAGAAACTGCTTTGGGGATATTTTCACAAAATGCTAATGCTTCTTCTACTGTCATTTTCAAAACATCGGAAATGGATTTATCTTTATATTTGATTTGTAATGTTTCACGGTTATATCTTGCTCCTTTGCATACTTCACACTGGACATAAACATCGGGTAAAAAATTCATTTGAATCACATTTACACCTTGTCCATTACAGGCTTCACATCTGCCACCTTTGACATTAAAGGAAAATTGTCCTGGTTTATAACCTCTGGCTTTGGCTTCGATGGTTTGGGAAAATATGTCTCGGATAATATCAAATACTCCGGTGTAAGTGGCAGGGTTGGATCGGGGTGTTCTGCCAATGGGAGATTGATCAATGACTATGGCTTTATCTACAGAATTTAAACCTTTAATTTCTGCAATTTCTTTTGGTAAAGGTACTTTCTTTAAAAGATGATGTTGTAAGGATGGATAAAGTAATTCATTGATTAATGTGGATTTTCCTGATCCAGAAACTCCGGTAACAGAAACAAGTTTTCCTAAAGGAATTTCTACGTCTATATTTTTTAAGTTATTGCGGTGGGCGTTTTTAATGGTTAAGGTTCTACCATTTCCTTCTCTTCTTTTGGCTGGTGTATGAATGACTATTTTTCCTGATAGATATGCACCTGTTAATGATTCATCTGCATTTAATAGGTCTTCTAAACTGCCTTGGGCAATAATTTTTCCTCCATGTATTCCTGCACCGGGACCAATATCTACTATATGGTTAGCAGCGCGAATGGTTTCTTCGTCATGTTCGACGACAATTAATGTATTTCCTAAATCTCGTAATTTGGTTAATGTGGTTAATAATCTCCCGTTATCTCTTTGATGTAAACCTATACTTGGTTCATCTAAAACATAGAGAACTCCTGTTAGTCCTGAACCGATTTGTGTGGCTAATCTAATGCGTTGAGCTTCTCCACCTGATAATGTCATGGCAGCACGATCTAGGGTGAGATAATCTAAGCCGACATCTAGTAAAAATTGTAATCTAGCTTTAATTTCTTTGAGAACTAATTCCCCTATTTGTGCTTGTCGAGAACTTAATTTTAAGTTTTCAATTCTTTCTCGACATTCCCTAATGGATACACTAGTCAAATCTGATATTCCATATTGTCCTAATTTTACCGCTAAGGCTTCGGGTTTTAATCTTTTGCCACCGCAAACTTCACAAGGTTGATCTATTAAATATTCTTCTAATTTCTGTTTAACTAATTCTGTTCCGCCTTCGTACTGTCTTTGTAAAATGGGAATTACTCCTTTAAATGTTTGTTTTTTATCTTCTTTGCTTTTCTCTTCGCCATGTAAAACTATATGTTGCTGTTCTGGTGTTAGGTTAACCCACTGGGTTTGCAGTTCAAAACCATAATTTAAACCGACTGCGTATAACAATTCTAAATAATAGGAGTTTTCCTTTTCTGACCAAGGTGCGATCGCTGCATACATAGGGGCATTTTCGTTAGGTATGAGCAACTCTGGTGAAAATCTTCTCAATGTGCCAATTCCATGACAGTGAGAACAAGCGCCATAGGGGGAGTTAAAAGAAAATAAACGTGGTGATAATTCTTCCATTATTGCACCATGTTCTGGACAAGCAAAATTTTCAGAAAATACCATTTCTGGATGTATTTCGACATCGGAAATACCTTGATCTTTTCCTGGAGTTGTTATATACTTACTATCATATCGCTCCAGTGTTACTTTATCAGATGTATCATTTAATACTTGAATTATGGCAACTCCATGAGATTGCTTAAGACAAGTTGTAAGAGAATCTACTAAACGTTCTTGAATAGCTTCTTTTTTAACAAGTCTGTCAATAACCAGTTCTATATTGTGTGTATTATTTTTATCTAACTCGATGGAGTCAGACAGTTCCAATACCTCTCCATTTACCCTGATCCTTACGAAACCTTGCGCTGATAAACTCGATAGCAGTTTGCGATGTGTCCCTTTCTTACCACGCACTACGGGAGCGAGAATTTGGAAGCGAGTCCGGTCAGGAAGTTCCATGATGCGATCGCACATTTGGTCAATGGTTTGAGGAGAAATACAGCGATCGCAGTGAGGACAATGGGGTTCACCTGCACGACCATATAACAACCGTAAATAATCATAGATTTCCGTGACTGTTCCCACGGTAGAACGGGGATTATGGGAAGTAGATTTTTGGTCAATAGAAATGGCAGGACTTAAACCTTCAATAGCTTCCACATCGGGTTTATCTAGCTGACCTAAAAACTGCCGAGCATAGGCGCTTAAAGATTCCACATAACGGCGTTGACCTTCGGCAAAAATCGTATCAAAAGCCAAAGAAGAATTACCCGAACCAGAAACCCCAGTAAAGACAATTAATTGGTCACGGGGCAGATCCAAATCCACATTTTTGAGATTATGCTGCCTAGCACCGCGAACGCGAATAGTATTTTGCTGTGCTTGAGTATAGGAAAGAGAATCGCTTAAAGGTGGTACTAATTTTTCTGACATATTGACAGGCTGAAAGAATGTTGCAATGTGAAACAATCCTTAATAATACTATCTTTACTCAGGTTATTGTAGAACAACTATCTAATTTCTTACCCAGAAGATCAGTTATGGGTTGACAGAGGGCTGACTTTGCTGGGGAATGCCCAGGCGAGACTGGTTAAAATTTTGCAAATATCATTGATGATTACTGCTGCTATTTGATTTGTGAATGGTATATTTTTCAAGATTAATTGGCTATGAAATAAAAATTATATAAATCATAGCAATTGATCAAATATGGATACAGAAACAAAATTATATTTTCTGTTGTGAATATCTGAGAACAGGACTCAAACAAACCATCAGAAGATTTATGTTTTGGCTCAATAGTTTGGTATGATGCTGGTTTGTAATTTTTACACAATTGACTATGCAAGCAAGCTTTTTAACCACCATTATTTTACCTCTAGCTTTAGCTATTATTATGCTAGGTATGGGGTTATCTTTAGTACCAGAAGATTTTCTACGAGTGACGAAATATCCTAAAGCTGTGGCTATTGGTTTAATGAGTCAGTTAATCTTATTACCTATGCTTGGGTTAATTATTACTAAAATTGTCCCTATGCAACCTGCGATCGCTATGGGATTAATGATCATTGCCTTGTGTCCTGGTGGGGTATCATCAAATGTGATTACATTTTTAGCTAAAGGAGATGTTGCACTCTCTGTTACTCTAACAGCTTTTAGTAGTTTAATTACAGTATTTACAATTCCGATTTTCGGAAACTTAGCATATCAACATTTTATTGGACAGACTGCTACTATTGCTTTACCCATCGGTGCAACTATTCTACAAATTTTCTTAATGACACTGTTACCGATCAGTTTAGGAATGATTTTCAGACAGATGTTACCAGAGATTGCCTTACGTTTAGAAAAGGTAACTAACCGCCTAGCAGTGGCTTTTTTAGCACTAATTATTCTCTTATTAATCATTCGTGAATGGCAGAATTTACCGAGTTTTATTATTCAAGTTGGATTAGGTGTAGTGCTATTAAATACTATTTCCATGTTAGCAGGATTTTATTTGAGCAAATTATTAAAACTCAATGCTCCTCAGCAAATCTGCATTGCCATTGAAGTTGGGATGCAAAATGGTACACTAGCGATCGCCATTACCGCCGGTTTACTCAATAATCCTGATATGGCAGTACCCGCCGCCATTTACAGCTTGTTTATGAATGTTACAGCTTTAATTGCCATTAACTACGGTAGAAAACTCGCTGCTCAAAACTCCATTTCACAACCCCTGGTAACTAAGGTTTAGCAGAAAACATGCATTTTAGGTCGGAGAAATCCAAAAATTTGGGGATGACAGATAGCCCAAACTGTTGCCTCTTGCCTTTTGCCTGCCTCCACGGAAAGACTTTTTCACCAACCCCTAATTAACGTTCCTTGAAATCATAACTTACCATTCTGTATAAGGGTAAAGCATAACGCTAAACCCCTACAAAATCTAACTACAACTTTGTTCCACACTCAGAACAGAAATTATGATTAGCTTGGTTTTGTGCGCCACAATTGCTGCAAGAAATTGATTGAACTGCATCTTTTGGTAATGGTTTGGGCAAACCAACCATTTGCGAGTTATTCTTACCAGGAGCTACCATGGGATAACAGTTTTCATCTCTGGTAACGTGGACATTGACAATTACAGGGCCATTGTGTGCCAACATTTCGGCAATTTTATCTGCTAACTCTTCCCGTTTAGTAATTACCATGCCCTTGATACCATAAGCCTGTGCTAAAAGCTCAATATCAGGCATTCCGACTTCCATGTTAGAAGATGAATAACGCTGACCATAGAAGGCTTCTTGCCATTGTCGCACCATGCCTTGCCAGCCGTTATTTAAGATTAAAGTCTTGACATTAATCCCATATTGTGCTAGTGTCCCCAATTCCTGCAAACACATTTGGAAACTGGCATCACCGCTAATACAGATTACTTCTTCATCAGGGAAGGCAACTTTTGCACCCATGGCCGCAGGAACACCAAAACCCATTGTTCCTAAACCAGCGCTAGAAATCCAACGTCTGGGGCCATTTTTCAGGAATTGGGCAGCCCACATTTGATGTTGACCCACATCTGTAGTGTAAAATGCTTGGGGTGCTTGACGACCAACTTCAACAATGACCTGTTGGGGAGAAATGCTGTCGGGGTAATGGGGGACAACTAAAGGATAATCTTGTTTCCAACGGTTAATGAGGTTTAACCATTCTTGGTTTTGGTTGGGTGTAGCTTTAGTATTTGCGTCTTGACATCGGCGTAATAAATCTTTTAAGACGTTTTTAACATCACCCACAATGGGGACTTCGGGAACGCGGTTTTTACCAACTTCTGCGGGGTCAATATCAATGTGAATAACTTTGGCATGGGAGGCAAATTCATCTAATTTACCTGTCACGCGGTCATCAAATCTTGCACCAACGCAAATTAATAAATCGCAATCTGTAACAGCAAAATTAGCGTAGGCTGTACCGTGCATTCCCAGCATTCCCAAGGACAGGGGATGATGTTCGTCAAATGCACCTATACCCATTAAGGTCGTAGTGACGGGGAGATTAAATAATTCTGCCAGTTGTTTAACTTCTTCGTGGGCATTAGCAGCTATCGCTCCACCCCCAACATACAACAAAGGGCGACGACTTTCACTGATTAATTGAATTGCGGCATTAATTTGGCGGGGATTGCCCTTGATTGTCGGACGATAGCCAGGTAACTTAATAGAACCAGGTGCAACTGGAACATAATCAAACTCTTCCAAAGCCACATCCTTGGGAACATCAATTAAAACAGGTCCCGGTCTACCAGTGCTGGCAATATGAAAAGCCTCAGCCACAATCCGCGCCATATCTTTGGCATCACGGACAACATAAGAATGTTTGACAATGGGTAAAGTAATCCCATAAATATCTGTTTCTTGGAAAGCATCTGTACCAATTGCTGCCCGTGGTACTTGTCCCGTGACGACAATCATGGGAATAGAATCCATGTAAGCTGTAGCAATACCTGTGACTAAATTGGTTGCTCCAGGCCCAGAAGTACCAAAACACACCCCTACTTTACCAGTAGCACGGGCGTAACCGTCAGCCGCGTGGGATGCACCTTGTTCGTGTCTAACTAAAATATGGTGAATTGTACCCCCAGACTCTATCTTATAGAGATCATCATAAATTGGCAGAATTGCGCCACCGGGATAACCAAAAATATGTTCAACACCATGACGGATGAGACTATCTATCAACGCAAAACCACCAGATACCCGTTGGGGTGTGGTGACAGAGGAATTAGAGACACCAGACTGCTTATGATTTTCAGATTGTGGGAGACTGATTTGAGAAGACGAAACCACGGTTAACCTCAAAGTATAACTAAAATTAACGCTTAGATTTTGTGTTTAAAATCTCATTTTAAGTTAAAAATTATCACAATTGCACTAGAAAGCTTGATTGATCAGCATTGATAATGGATTTTGATTCTACAATTTTTAGATTACATCTTGCAATACCCGGCGAGTATTTTGCCAAGTCCACACACCAATAGCTCCCACAGCTATACTCATTCCCAATAAAACTGCGGACAAACCAAAGGCATTAACTAGCTTGGTGGTAATTAACAAAGGTGCGGTGAGGGCAATATTAATGGCATGATTTTGAAAGCCAAAAACTTTACCGTGCATTTCTGATGGTGTTTGTTGCTGAATTAAAGTTTGCATTGGCACATTAACAAAAGCTGCACCTACGCCCAGGAAAATGCACAGTCCTAATGCTAGGGGTTGGTTATCAATAAAAATGAATAAACCCAAGGAAAAGGCCATGATTAAAAATCCGATTAAAGGCAAGGGTTTATGATGAAAGCGATGGCCAGAATGTCCGAGAATAGCTGCACCTATAACCATACCCACCCCAGCCGCAGCCACGAAGGAGCTAAATTCTTCTGGCGCTAAATGTAACCTAGCAGCCATACCAATGGCTAATTCTATCAAGGCCGCAAATACACAGTATAAGGTGACAATTTGTAGCATGGCATTCCACACCAGCCGATTTTGTTTGAGATAGCGCAGTCCTAGGACAAATTCTGCCCAAGGATTGATTGTGGGTGCGGTTTTGTCAATTTGTCTATGTTCTCGAAACTGAATTGGCATCATAATTATGGCAGAAATCAGATATAAGCCACCGACTACCAATTCTTTACCAAAGCCTTTATTTAAACTTTCAAACCAATTTAACATCGGAGTAGCCACCGCATTACCAATAATTAAAGCGGCCATCATAGTGCTACTAAATAGGGCATTGGCGGCCATTAAACCTTCTTTTCTCACCAACAGGGGAATTGATGCTTGTTCTGCTGGGGCAAAAAACTGGGTAACGGTCGAGATACCAAAGGTGAAAAATAACAATATCCCAAATTGTCGTGGCAAGAAGGGAATTAAGATCATGAATATTCCCCTCACCACATCTGAACCTACCATAATTAGTTTTTTTGGTACACGGTCAACGATGACACCTCCCGCAGAACCAAACAATATGGCTGGCAGGGTAAAGGCCATATATAAATAGAAGCGTGAGTCACCGTCTATCTGATTGCTCGGTAAGTAGACTTTGAGTAAGGCAATCATTAACACAAAGAATACCTTATCAGCTAATTGAGAAATTAGTTGACCAATCCACAGGAGCATGAAACCCCTGTTTTTCAGTAATGCGGCAAAACCATTATTAACAGCAGTAGGTTCAGGAGGAAGCATCAGATACTTGGGAATGGAGAATAAATAATCACTATTTCTTGTTATAACGTTGTAATAGGAAATTGAGAAATTCAGATGCAGTCAGGTATTTTTTGGGTGGAGAAAACCCAAGGGGGGGATTTACCCAATGTCCCTGGACAGATTGGGGGGACTGCCACATTGATAAATGGTCAACTGCTGGCTCGGCGTAAAAGTTATTTTCGCCCATACCCAGGTAAGCTGAAGTCCAATGGGTGAAATGGTCATGGCTTAAACGATGTATGGGGAAATTGCCCGCTAGAGGAACTCCCCAACCATCAATGGCAATAAAAGCTTGTACATGACCGCCCAAAAGTTGCCATCCTGTAGCCGCACCTATGCCGCCAATGACACCAGCACTAAAACATAAGAATATAACAGGCGATTCTAGCTTATTGCTGAGGCGATCGCACAAAAAATGTAAAATATGCAATGTTGATAAAGTTAAATAACCCTGTTCAGGATAAACCAGTATATCTACGGATTTTTGATTTTCTGGATTGAAGCACCCTTGAATAAAGCTGTTAGTTAATTCTGGTGCATGGATTCCTGGACAAATAATGATGGGCATTTAGTTTTTACTTTGGTATTTATTACATACATTTTTATAATCAATTTTTAACGCAGATGCACGCGGATAAACGCGGATAAAGATGATAATTATTTTGTTTAGTTTCAGAGATAATTGGTATTATTCCTAAATAATTAATTTATAACAGCGTTACAGTTTTTCTTGACTATGACTAACAATTTATTAAATCTACCTCTGATGGGTTGCGGAACTTGGGCTTGGGGAAATCAATTGCTTTGGGAATACGATGAAAGTATGGATAACCAATTGCAAGAGGTTTTTAATCTCTGTGTGAGGAATGGGATTACATTATTTGATACGGGTGATTCCTACGGTACTGGTAAGTTAAAGGGACGAAGTGAGTTACTTTTAGGCAGATTTGCACAAGCATATCAGGGCATAAATCAAGAAAATATTTGTATTGCCACTAAGTTAGCTGCTTATCCTTGGCGATGGACAAGAAATTCAATTATATCAGCTTGTAATGCTTCATCTAAAAGATTAGGAAAAAATGTTGATTTGGTGCAAATGCACTGGTCTACAGCTAATTATGCACCTTGGCAAGAGGTAGGTTTATTAGATGGTTTAGGTGATTTGTATGAGCAAGGTTTGGTCAAGGGTGTGGGTTTATCTAATTATGGAACTAAAAGACTTTTATGGGTGCATAAAAGATTTCAGGAACGAGGGATACCGATTAAAACTTTGCAGGTACAATATTCACTTTTATCTACCTATCCAGTGACGGAATTAGGTTTAAAAGATGTTTGTGATGATTTGGGAATTACATTAATTGCTTATAGTCCTTTAGGTTTGGGTTTATTAACAGGGAAGTTTTCGGAAAATGGCAGTTTTCCCAAAGGGGTGAGAGGGTTTTTATGTAAGCAATTGTTACCAGGAATGAAACCACTTTTGGGTTGTTTGCAGGATATAGCAAATAGGAGAAATAAAACTATGTCTCAAGTTGCTATTAATTGGTGTATTAGTAAAGGCACAATTCCCATTCCTGGGGCTAAAAGTGTAGAACAAGCACAACAAAATACTGGGGCTTTGGGTTGGTTTTTAAGTGATGGTGAAGTGATAGAATTGGATCACGCGGCTGATAGGGTAGAGAAAAAAATGGTGCAGAATATTTTTCAGACAAGGTGAGATAATTTTTCTATACTAATCTGCTAAATATCGGCGGTTTTGCAAGAACTATAAACCAAAGGCTAAACTAGAAAAAAGAAACCTGTGGGGAAGTCGGTTTTTGCTGTCTATATTTATTTAATCTTGGTTGATATTCACTAACATTTCAACTTTCTTGTTAATGCGTAACTATTAGACATTTCCAAAAATTAATGTAGAGACGTTCTATAGAAAGTCTCTACAAGGGTTGCAAACCACGCTTATGTAATTTCTGAAGATGTCTATTAATATCTATGCTGCTTCTCTTAGCATTGATGCTGTATTGGCTTCTGGAAACGGTAGAGAAAGTTGTTCTGGTGGCGATACAGATGCTTGTTCTAATACGGTGACTTCAATATTTACACTGACTAAATAACTACCTGTATCTGAACCTACAGCTTCGGAAATTAATTTAGCTATATCTGGACGTTTTGCAGTCAGGGGATCACGTAAAATACAACGATCCCACTCATGTTTGGCGGTGGCGTTAAGATTGAGAATATAATGCTTGATCATAGAAATAGCCCTTAATATCCTGTTCTAGTCCATGTTCCAGAAGTCTTTTCGGGTTTCAAGACTATTTATATAGTATAGTACAAGTATACTATATTGACAAGGGGAAAATAAAAATCCACCCTGTTTGATTTTATACTCTAAACAAGGCGGGGTGTATTTTAGATTTTGGATTTTGGATTTTAGATTTTGGATTCTTTTAGAATCACCAAATTACAGCAGATTGCAAGTCAATGAGGCACAAATTAAAAACCAACAGATGGCTTACGCCACACTGCGCTATTAAACAGTAAGCGTGTTTTACCTCCTGCCTCCTGCCCTCTGCCTCCTGCCTTCTGCTGTATCTAACTTTCGGTTTCACAATCAGGAACACCTTCTCTAAATACTCGACTTGCTAAAATATCTACTGCTTCAATGGTAATTAAATCCTGTTTATTTAATTTTTTCCCACTACTTAATAACCGATTTGCTTGACGCAATCTTGCTCTATCTATGGCATTTCTAACACTGCGAGCATTAGCAAAATGAGGCATTGTCTTTCGTTTAATTAAATATTCTCGAAAGGCTTTTTCGGCATCTGGACTAAAACAATAGTTTTGAGATTTGACGATAGATTGACCAATAATCATTAAGTTGTCAACGCTATAATCATTAAATTCAATATGTAAGCCAATGCGGGAATTCATGCCGGGATTACTATGGAAAAAATGCTCCATTTGTGTTTTATAACCAGCGAGAATAACTACTATATCATCTCTTTGGTTTTCCATGACCTGCATGAGTATTTCAATGGCTTCTAAACCAAAATCTCCGGGATGATCTGGACGATATAATGTATAGGCTTCATCTACTAATAAAACACCACCCATAGCATTGTTTAAAACTTCTCTGGTTTTGGGTGCTGTTTGGCCAATACCTTGACCAACTAAGTCATCTCTAGTTACTAACATGACGTTTTCTCTACGTATATATTCTAAACGATAGAGAATTTCTGCCATTCGCATGGCTACGGTGGTTTTACCCATGCCAGGATTGCCTAAAAATGTCATGTGGAGACTAGGCGCACCTGCATCCAATCCTACGCTTTTACGAATGCGATCAACGAGTAACAAAGCCGCCATTTCTTTGATTTTGTTTTTGACGGACTTTAACCCGACTAACTCTTGATCTAATTTATCCAGAATATCTTGGATTTGAGATTCCTGAAAAGCACCTTCTAAATCAATTTCTTTATCTTCAATGCTATTAATTGCGTCTTGTTCTAATAGTTGCTCACTCATAACTGTCACCTCTGGTTATCTTGTTTGGTAATGTCCTTGATGATAGCCTTGAATGCGGAAATATAAAAGAATTTAATTCTAATGCTAATGATATATTCTTTTTAATTATCAATTTCTGAATTGAGTGATAAGGAAAATCTAATTGTGAAAAGTAGGGGCAAACCCCCCGTGGTTGCCCCAAATTGCCCCAAATTGCCCCAAATTACCCTAAATTACCCCAAATATAATTAAAATCCATTTACCCAATTTGGGCGTTGCTGATTTCGGGTATGATGTTTATTTATTAGCGATCGCTGAACTATAGCGGTTATCGGTTAAGTAAAATACAAGAACCCCACCGCCGCTCTTCGAGAGGGGGCTTATGATGTATCTCACCCGAGTGCATACCGCTATATTACATGGCCAATACTTCAGATTATTAGATTTTTATTTTCATACCTTGATTCAGCAACGCCCGATAATTTTTAATGCCAACCTACTTATTGAGAAATAATATTTTTGAGAAATTGCCTATGTCTCGGCCATCTTTTGTGATTTTTGCCCAAAATTACCTATTTGCACTACTCAGTAATTATGGTAATGTTTTCCTTAATGAACTTATTCCCCGTGATCCCAAATTAAGAGTCTATAAACATCCTTCTCGATTTGGTTGGGAACGTACATACATAGAAACACTTTTTACTAATAACCCTAATATATTAGTTAGTCCTGAAGTGGTGGGGGAAGCAAAAATAGTAGATGTATTGTTTGAACCTGACATCAATAAATCTAGAATATCCTTGGGATTATTGGGAGAACTTACTTCAACTCCCTGTATTATTCAACCTCTACGCTGGACACCAAACACGGAGGAAATACGAACTTGTATCAGTCATTTTTTAACATGGACAAGTGAAGCTAGTGGTGAGATTATTCCTATAAATGAAACTTTAAAAAATACAGATCAGGAAGAATCGGAAGAAGAGGATAATAAAAGCCAATTAATCATCGTTCCCTCTATTTTCTCTGACCATTTTCAAGGATTTGGAATTAAACCATCTGCTATGAATATTCCAGGTGTTTATAATTTGCCTCCAATTTTCTGTACTACTATCGTTGTGACAAGTGAATTACCTATAGAGATTTCCACTCTTTGGTTGAGACTTTTAGGACGAGGAAGAACTCAAAGACAGGCAATAATGGAAGTTTTTAATTCAACTATTGATGATCCACTTTATAGTTTAGTTAGGCAACAGTTAGGTGAATGGTATCAAGTTTTATTACAAGGTAATATGGGTAAGGAATCTAAACTGTTAATGCAAACTTTGGCTTCATTATTTTAATCAATTACACTATTTGTCAGAAAATATGGCTACTTGTCAGAAAATATTGTTAAAGTACGTAAAGGTTTATAGACCTGTTTCATTTTTTAGAGGATAATTTTCATGACAGTAGCTGCTCCCGTAAAGCACGAGGTTAAAGACCTCGGACTCGCTCCCTTGGGAAGACAACGCATTGAATGGGCTGGAAGAGAAATGCCCGTATTGAAGCAAATCCGCGATCGCTTTGAGAAAGAAAAGCCCTTCGCTGGTTTACGCCTTGCTGCTTGCGCCCACGTGACTACAGAAACTGCACATTTAGCGATCGCCCTCAAAGCTGGTGGTGCTGATGCAGTTTTAATTGCCAGTAACCCCTTATCAACTCAAGATGACGTAGCCGCAAGTCTTGTAGCTGATCATGGAATTTCCGTATTTGCTCAAAAAGGCGAAGATGCCGCTACATATAACCGCCACGTGCAAATCGCCTTAGATCATCGCCCCAACATCATTGTTGATGACGGTAGCGACGTGGTAGCAGAATTAGTTCAACATCGTCAACACCAAATCGCAGATTTAATTGGTAGCACGGAAGAAACCACCACAGGTATCGTGCGGTTACGCGCCATGTTTAAAGAAGGCGTTCTCACCTTCCCCGCGATGAACGTCAACGACGCAGACACCAAGCACTTCTTTGATAACCGCTATGGTACAGGTCAATCTACCTTAGATGGGATTATCCGCGCTACAAATATCTTGTTAGCTGGTAAGACTGTTGTGGTTGTCGGTTATGGCTGGTGTGGTAAGGGAACAGCCCTCCGCGCCCGTGGGATGGGTGCAAACGTCATCGTTACCGAAATTGACCACATCAAGGCAATTGAAGCCGTTATGGATGGTTTCCGCGTCCTCCCAATGGCGGAAGCTGCACCCCAAGGTGATATCTTCATTACTGTGACTGGTAACAAGCACGTCGTTCGGGGTGAACACTTCGATGTCATGAAAGACGGTGCGATCGTTTGTAACTCTGGTCACTTTGATTTGGAACTTGATTTGAAATACTTAGCCGCTAATGCTAAGGAAATCAAGGATGTCCGTCCTTTCACCCAAGAGTATAAGTTGACAAATGGTAAATCCGTTGTTGTTTTGGGAGAAGGACGTTTGATTAATTTGGCTGCTGCTGAAGGACACCCCAGCGCAGTTATGGATATGAGTTTTGCTAACCAAGCTTTGGCTGTTGAATACCTGGTGAAGAATAAGGGTAGTTTAGCTGCTGGTTTGCATTCTATTCCTAGAGAAGTGGATGAAGAAATTGCTCGTTTGAAGTTGCAAGCTATGGGCATTTTCATTGATAGTTTGACAGCCGAGCAAATTGACTATATCAACTCTTGGACTTCGGGTACTTGATATTTTGATTAGTTGATTTTTTGGGGATAGGCGTTTTGCTTATCCCTTTTTTGTTTAAAACATAGAAATTCTAAATGAGTTATCAACAGGGGACATAATGAAAAAACTTAGAAAAATCAAAATGAAGCCAGCTAAAAAAATCCTTATTATTGGTGGTTCTACTTTTAACCAAAACACACCTAAAAAAATTACCAAAGCATTGATGGATAGTAAGTTTTTGGATGAATGGGCAGTAATTATCGCAATTCATCAATATTTTCAGCTAAGAGGTTTTAATAAAAATGACAGAACACTGATTCCCCCAGATCACTTTAAATCTAAAATCAAGTTAGATTTTTCTTTATCTGAATTTGAGCCACAGATTTCTTTTATCTCTAGTCCTGGGAAATTTACAGTTAAAACAGGATGTATTTATGTACTACCTGATCCTGGACTGGATATACCTGGACAGCCTATAAATAAAGAATATCTTTCCACAAGTTTTATTGGCGATAAATATCAATTAAAAATCCATGCAGAAATCTCAGGAAAATCAGTTGAAACATGGTTTATTAATAACCCATTTGATGCTTCTGCTACAAAGCGGAAAATGACCGCTCGTGATCTGGGTGATATTGATGATACATCTTTGCATAATTTGCCACTTCCTACTGGATCAAACATATCTCAATTAAAAGCAATAGCACAGAAATCATCACCAGAAACAGTAATGTATAAAGATATGCCTTGCATAGATAAATTCATGAGTGAAGTTGCTGCTAGTAAGAGCAAACCAACAATAGCTGCTTTACTTCTTTGTGGACTATTTGGAGATGGTGCAAATGGATTGCAAGCAATTCAAAATATTGGTGGATATACAGCAGTACAGTTTCCAGATGAATGCTGTCGTGAAGAATTAGGAATAGACAAATATAATACTTCCTCAATACCAAATACAGCATTAAAGATAGAACCTAAGCATCAAATTGTTACGTTAGAGGGCAAACCTAATTATCTAACATTATTTGATTGGCTGTGTAATATAAAATCATCTAACTTATGAAAGAAAACTTAGTTATGTAGATTGGGTTGAGGAACGAAACCCAACATCTTTATAACCCACATTCCGCACCCTTAAGTGTCACAAGCGGTTATTACGGAGGTGAATTTATGAATAAAGATTAAAAAAATACATTTATCTATAAAAAAACAAATTTTAGATAGGAAAGTTGATTCAGATGTATTCTCAATAAGA
>JBJTUF010000132.1:0-12607 GCA_046080565.1 Cuspidothrix sp.
TATGGAATCCTTTAGATTACTTACTATTGCTGTATTGGGTGTTTTACTTTCCCCAGGCTTTGCGGTGGTATGTTGATACCTTTGGCGGGGGTTATATTCCTGCAAAAGAAATGAATTTGAGTAAAGGAATAGATATATTACGTCAAGATTCTGTTCAGTTTAAATTCCTAGTTCAAGGTGTAATTTTAACAATAATTACGTTTATATTAATTTGTTTGTTTCTCCAAGCATTAGGCTTGTCTATTAACTGGCTAGGTCTAGTGATAACTGTGGCGCTTTTTGTGGCGGTAGGTGTGGCGGAAGGTGTGGCGGGAGGTGTGGCGGGAGGTGTGGCGGTTTTACGTCCAGAAAACTGGTTATTTAGTTTATTCAACCTGAATCATCTCAGGAATGGTAGTTTTTTACTACCCAGAATTACTATTCTTTCCTTACCTAATTTAGATTCTCGTTTAAAAAAATGGTTATTAAATGATTTGGACAATGGCATACATAATATTAACCAACTACTAGCATATACCATGCAATTTATTCCTGTAGTTGAAACAGTGAATAAGGTACTGAACACAAAACCACCAGAAGAAATAATTTGGTCAATTTCTCAGTTATCTGAAACTATTTATGATTGGGAATTAATACATTTTACATCTGCTGCTTTAAGTGAAAAACTTAAATTACAAGCACTAGATGATTTTTTCTTACCTTTTCCTGGAAAAAAAAGATTAAAAGCAAGTTTGAATACAGATACCCGTCTTGATACTCCTTCTCGTGCGGTTGCTGCTGGCTTTTGGTATCTGCATGAAAAACGACCATTTCAAGCACAGGAAGCTTTTAAAATAGTACGTTCTCTTCTGTATGGGGAAGAAATGTATATTCTTTCTCTAACTCTAGCAGTCTTTTCTTACCCTCAAGATTTAAAATCTATTGCTAATCTACAAATACCTACATTTCCCACATCAGGTTTATTACGTCCTATTACTTGGCAAACATTAGATAGATTTGTCAAAGTAATTGAAGATATAAAAATCATCAACGGTAGCGTCTCCCGTGTGTCTCGTTCTTCCGCTTTAAATCGTGCATTAGGTGAACTCACAACTATTTTAAATACAGCCGATACTCTACCCAAAGCAGAACAGGGATTAATTATAGATATTGCCCAAAATTGGCAACAGCAACTATTACAAATTGCTGGAGAAGTTGGGGAAGTTGTCATTACTAAACCTGTAAATAATCCTTATGTTATCGGCGACCCTGTAATGGGTAATTTATTTATTGGTAGAGAAGATATTATCAGACAATTAGAGGAACTTTGGTTGAGAGGTATTCAACTCCAGTCTGTAGTCATTTATGGACATAGACGCATGGGGAAAACTTCGATTTTACTCAATGCTGCTAACTCTTTAGATAATCAAGTAAAAGTCGTTTATGTGAATTTACTAAAATTAGGAGATGTCACCCAAGGAGTAGGGGAAGTATTAATGGCTATTAGTGATGAAATTTCCCAAGTTGTGAATATTGAACCTCCTGATGATGATGATTTATTAAAACTTCCCGAACGGACTTTTAACCGCTATTTTGAGAAAGTAATTAAAAATTTATCTGGTGGGTTAATTATTGCTATAGATGAATTTGAGAAAATAGAAGATTTAATTAAAGCCGGAAAAATTAGCCCAGATTTTATGGGTTTCTTGCGTAGTTTAGTCCAAGCACATTCTCAAGTCGCTTTTGCTTTTGCTGGTTTGCATACCTTAGATGAAATGACAGCAGATTATTTTCAACCTTTTTTTGCGAGTGTTCTTCCTATTCGTGTCGGTTTTTTAAGTCGTGGTGGAACAGGTGAAATTCTTGCTAACCCAGCTATTGAAGAATTTTTATTAGACTACACACCAGAAGCACTAGATAAAATTTATGATTTAACCCACGGACAACCTTATTTAGTGCAGTTAGTAGGTTTTCATTTAGTGCGACTATATAATGATTTTGTGTTTGAACAAGGAAGAAACCGCGACCCAGTTTTTACAGTGGAAGATGTACAAGCAGTTGTCACGAAACCGGAGTTTTTCCAAAGAGGTAGTAATTACTTTAATGGTGTTTGGGGTCAGGCTGGAGAAAATAATGATAATACTCAACAAGCAATTTTAAAACAACTGGCAAAAAATACCGCAGGACTAACTATAAATGAATTAGTCGAATTAACGGGAATAGATGAAAGTAAGTTAAATGAATCTGTAGAAATTTTAAAACGTCATGATGTGATTGAAGAAAATCAGGGACGCTGGAGAATAATAGTAGAACTATTTCAGCGTTGGGTTGAAAAATCACATCCTTAAATTGAGTATTTCAATAACCAAAATTGAGTATTTCAATAACCATCTAAACTCAACGTGAGTGAGTTCGATAAAGCTTTCCCCAACCCCTCTCCGACGTGAAACTCAAACTAAATGCAATTCTGTTGTCTTAACCCAATAATTCATCTACTGCAATATTAAAACCTGTTAGTACAGTTTGAGTCCTCACTATTTCACCAGCAATAAACACAAGACGTTGATTTTTAGTAATTACAATAATCCACCGATTTTCAGGAAAAACTAACCAAATTTCCTCACTTCCTGATTGCAAATATTCTTGAGATTTAGCAATCATATCTTCTGCTAAATCTGTGGGGGAAATAATTTCTGCTACGAGGGGAAAACTTTGAGGTAAAACAGCAGGTTCACCAAATTGTTGAATTAACTCTGGGGTAAGATAAGCAACATCAGGACGACGGCCTTGTTGATTTGTGCGACAGGGTGCTTCTGTATACACTTCTCCACCTTGTCCACTAGAATCTTTGTAACTTCTCCAGTAAAAGTATAAATTACCTTGTATGCGGCTATGTTTCAGTGTCACTTCTTCTTTCTCCAATAATTCCCCATTTACCCATTCTGTACCCTCTGGGGAACTTTGCATCCAATCTTCTAGGGAATAATTTTTTAATACATCTTCTTTAATTGGTGTCATTACCATAATCATCTATTCTCCCTTTCAATACATATATTATTAATATTATGACTCAAATAGAATTTTTATACATTTTCTCAATCCAATCCTGTTCATCCTTTAATCCTGTACTTTTTGTAATTAGTATTTATGAATGCAAATTTAATAACCTGCAATTCTTATTTAAGCTGGAATGGTGCGTTACGCTGTCGCTAACACACCCTACTTTTGCTACTTTTGCTAAAAATTATTAAATCAGATTTAAATACTATCAGGATCTACACCCAAAGCCTTTAACTTTTCTGCTAATAATTGAGCGCGTGCTTCGGCATTTTTAGCCCGTTCATCACCGGTTAGTAAAATATTACCATTTTGATCACACCAACGTAACCAAGAATCATTTCTACCTTCAAATTCTCCAGTCCATAAAGTTACTCCTAAACCAATATCTTCTAACCAGTTATTTGTAGTTTCTATATAACGTCTACCTTGGAGAGTATAAATTCTGAGAACTTCTTCTCCTAAATTTTGATGTGGGTCATAGACAATATAGTAAGAAACTCGCATTTTTTCATAAATTTGCAACTTTTTATCTAGTTCTGCGCCTTCTCGATTTGATACAATTTCAATGACAACTTCTGGTGATTTACCAAATTTCCAAACTAGATAACAACGATTTTGTTTTTCCCACCAGTTTTCAGGAATTTGCACATCAAAACTAACAAATACATCAGGAACTATCGCAGGTTCACCATAAGTATGATAAACACCAACATTAGCTGCTGCTAAAAAAATCTGATTTTGTAAAGAACTGTAAAGAGAACCGACTAAAAGGCGTTGTTGTTTTTCAGATGCGAGATTATCCACAGGTGTATCATCTTCAGTGACTAGCAGGTTGGCATCTGGTACATCACAATCATCAATTTCAGTTTTGATAAGAAGTGGTTCAATCATGATTGTATCCACTAGTTGAGGTATGGAAATTATAACACTTTACTTGAAATTTTAATAACAATCTAAACTTAAATTAAATCCTGGTAACATCTCTTCTCCTAATAATTCTGTGGGTAAATTTCGCAATTCCACATCTTTTCCTAACCGATAAATTTCTACTTGTTGCTGTTGAGGATTTATTAACCATCCCAGTTTTACCCCTGCACCCATATATTCTTGCATTTTCTGACGCAGAGTTTTTAAATCATCTGTTTCTGACCTTAATTCAATTACAAAATCTGCTGCAATAGGGGGAATTTTTCGCTTTTGTTCAGGTGTTAATTTATAACTATAAGCTTTTTAGATCCCCCTAAATCCCCCTTAAAAAGGGGGACTTTGATTAATTTCCCTGCTTTATAAGGGGGTGAGGGAGGATCTAATCGAGAAATAAACCTGAATATTTGTAACTAGCAACTTACATTATTATTGATATAGGATTTACGCATTTTAAGGAAATGTAGGGGTTTGAGATTGCTTCCTTACGTCGCAATGACAGTATTTAAAGTAGGGTTTGCGTAAGTCCAGTAATATTATAACTCACATAGGATTTTTAGATATTCTTTTCAATTCTGTTCATCCTTAAATTCTGGATATCCTGATTCTGAGAAGTAAATTTTGAGAAATAGGACGGGCAAAACCCGCCCCTACAGTTAACAGAAATTAACCGAAATGTTTGATGATTGCGTCAGCAAATTCAGAACATTTTAATGGTTTTACAGGTGGTTCAATCATCCGGGCTAAGTCATAGGTAACTTCACCATTGGCGATGGCTGCACCTAATCCTTTTTTAATCAAGTCTGCCGCTTCTTGCCATCCCATATATTCCAGCATCATTACACCGGAAAGAATTACAGAACCGGGGTTAATTTTATCTAAGCCGGCGTGTTTTGGTGCTGTGCCATGGGTAGCTTCAAAAACGGCGCAGGAGTCGCCAATATTTGCTCCTGGACCCATGCCTAAACCGCCAACTATCGCCGCAGCAGCATCGGATAAATAATCACCGTTGAGGTTCATTGTAGCCAGAATTGAATACTCATCTGGACGAGTTTGAATTTGTTGGAAAATACTATCGGCAATGCGATCATTGACCATGATTTTGTCTTGCCATTTGCCATTACCATGAGTTGCCCAAATTGAGTTAAGAACTGTTTCTACTTCTTTAACAATTTGCGCTTTTTTCTCTGGTGTTAAAGCATCAAAACCAGGATCGATCATTCTGGCGTTTTCTTCTGAGGAAATGTTGGGGTTTTTTTCCTTATTTCCTAAAATCCAAGATTCTCTTTCTGTAACGCACTCTTTGCGAAATTCGGTGGTTGCTAGTTCATAACCCCAATCTCTAAAAGCACCTTCGGTGTATTTCATAATGTTGCCCTTATGCACCAAAGTCACTTGTTGCTTATCCTTGGGCAAAGTTAAAGCGTGTTTGATAGCACGTCTAACTAAACGTTTAGAGCCACTAACACTAATCGGTTTAATACCTATACCTGCATCTAAGGGGAGTTGCTTTTTACCATGTTCTGGTGTGGCAGGTATTAATTCCTCATTAAGAATTTTAATGAGACGATTACCTATTTCGCTACCTTGTCTCCATTCAATCCCCAAATAAATATCTTCTGTATTTTCCCGGTACACAATCACATCCAATTTTTCGGGGTTCTTGTGTGGGGAAGGAGTTCCCGCATAGTAGCGACAGGGACGCACACAGGCGTAAAGGTCAAAAATTTGCCGTAATGCCACATTTAAAGACCGAATCCCACCACCCACAGGTGTGGTCAAAGGGCCTTTGATAGCAATGCCATATTCTTTAATAGCTGTTAATGTATCCTGGGGTAAATATTGATAAGTGCCGTATAAATCACAGGCCTCATCACCAGCATAGACCTTAAACCAGCTAATTTTTCTTTTGCCTTTGTATGCTTTAGCGATCGCTGCATCAATCACTTTTTCTGTAGCAGGCCAAATATCAATACCTGTTCCATCACCACGAATGAAGGGAATAATCGGATTTTCAGGAACAACAGGTTCGCCATTTTTGAAGGTAATTTTCGCGCCGGTTGTAGGAGGAGTAATCTTTTCGTACATAGTTCACAAATTCCAAATAGAAGAATTTCACCGAGTTACAAATTCACAGATTCACAAAGTCACAGGTCTTAATTAGACAACTTTGCTCATTTTTGTCTTCTGGATTCTGTTTTGTGTAACTCTTTACCTGATAAAGTATTGATGGCTAGGATTGAGGCTAAAGCCACTATGAGTCATTTTTTTGTAGATACATACTCAAGAGGCTGGCAAACTTTACCCAAGCAAGATTTTATGAAAACTACTTTTCGCTATTTGTACTTCATTTTGTAAAATAACCGATAGCAATAGATAGTTTATTCACGCTCACGCTAACACAAGTAATGGCATGACAGACCCAATAATTGTATCAGGCACTACAAACGATCTCGACTCCCTTCGCCAAAAGTTAATCGCTGGGTCCGAAAAAGTCCAACAACAAATCATCCCGCAGTTAGCTGACTTGGGTAATGATGGCCTAGATGTGTTGAAGGAATTTTTACTGAAACGTCGTGACACCCCAGCAACTTGGATTGATGGTAAAATCTACCAAGTCATCTACAATACTGATGCACCTGCAAATCAAGAATTTTTGCAGCTTAACTTTCCTGAAGGAATTGTACCTCTAAAATCAGACTGTGGGATCAGTTACAATTCTTTGCAAAAGCTACTTGCAGATCAAGATTTTCAAGCCGCCGATCTCTTGACAATTCAGAAAATGTGTGAAGTGGCAGGTTCACCAGCAGTAAACCGCAAGTGGTTATATTTTACAGAAGTAGAAAGTTTGCCCATTCAAGACCTCCGCACCATTAATCAACTCTGGGTAGTTCACTCAGAAGGTAAATTTGGCTTTTCTGTGCAAAGGGAAATTTGGTTAGGTTCAAATAAAAATTGGAATAACTTGTGGCCAAAAATTGGCTGGAAGAATGGTAATAACTGGACAAGATACCCTCACGAATTCACCTGGGATTTAACCGCCCCTAGAGGTCATTTACCCCTCTCTAATCAACTCCGAGGTGTACGTGTCATGTCCTCTTTATTATCTCATCCAGCTTGGACTCAGTAATAAGGAAGCAGGATAGGCACAGGGTAGGAGGCAACAGGTAAAAGGAAAAATGGTTTGCTCAGATCGCTTAGATTAAAGTAAAGTAAAGAAGTGTGAAGAAATATCACTTTTACACTAATCTTACAAAAAAGCACTTGTTACATTTTTCACCTGATAATTTAGTATAAAAACGTTCATGCACCTGTGTTTTTGGCGACGAATCTTAGTATCAATTGCCGTATTTTGCTTTGCTGGCTCAATCTGGGCAATTAATTCACCATCAGCCCTAGCTTATGAAAATCCTGATTTACTACCTGATTTTGTTACACCAGTAGTAGACTTAGCGAAAGCCCTCCCTGACTCCCAAGAAGAAAAACTAGTTAAAGAATTAGAACAATTTGAAACTGATACTGGTTGGAAATTGCGGGTTTTGACTCAATACGATCGCACTCCAGGCAGAGCAGTAATTAAATATTGGGGTTTAGACGATAAAAGTATTCTATTAGTCGCTGATGCCCGTGGTGGTAATATCCTAAGCTTCAGCGTGGGTGATGCAGTTTATGAATTGTTACCCCGCACCTTCTGGATTGAACTCCAAACCCGCTTTGGTAACTTGTACTTTGTCCGCGAAGAGGGAGAAGATCAAGCCATTCTTCAAGCCTTGGATTCAGTTAAAGGCTGTTTAGCTAAAGGTGGTTGTAACGTAGTTCCTGGACTTCCTAGAGAACAATGGATACTCACTCTTGTTACCTCAGCAGTTGGTGGTGTTATTTGCGGTTTTGCAGCCCAACCCCGCAACGATAAACAAATTCTTGGTTGGCAATGGGCGTTAATCTTTTCACCTTTATGGGGAATGTTGTTTATTGCCTTTGGTATTGCTCCAGTTATTACCCGTACAAGCGATTGGTTGCCCCTAGTTCGCAACATTTCCGCCTTCGCTATTGGTGCTTTAGTCGCCTATTTATCCCCTGTGTTTAGTCAGCCATCTTCTAATGCTGAATCATAAAAAGTTATAGGGAACAGGGAATAGGGAACAGGGAAGATAAAATAAAAATGTTATTCATTCTTCATTCTGAACTCCTGAACTCCTGAACTCCTGGGGCAACCACAGGGGGTTGCCCCTACTGCTAAATTAATGTGATGAACGAAATAAATGATTATGTTCAGGATGATATAAACGGGAACGCCCAGTTATTGGTGATAATGCTGGGCTAATTACATAGAGTGTAGTCCGTAGTAATTTTTCTTCATCAGTAGCAGTAGCCATTTGTGATAGTGGAACAATGCGAATTTTTTCATCAGGCCAACCCAAGCGATAGCAAATTGCCACAGGAGTATCCTGCTGATAATGTTCCAACAATTTGGCTTGGGCTTCAGTGATATGACGCACACTTAGATATAAACATAAACTAGCTTGATGTGCAGCGAGGGTGGCTAATTCTTCTGTTGCTGGTACGTAGGTGCGGCCACTGATGCGGGTGAGAATGATAGTTTGCACTATGCCAGGAACGGTTAACTCGATTTTTAATTTCGCTGCGGCGGCTTGAAATGCACTAATTCCAGGAATAATTTCAAAAGGAATATTAGCATCTGCTAATAACTGCATTTGTTCATGAATGGCGCTGTAGAGACTGGGATCACCAGAATGCAGTCTGACGAGAGATTGATGCGATCGCACTGCATCAATCATTATTGGTAAAATTTCTTCTAAAGTCCGGTTTGCGGTTTTGATAATTTTCGCATCTGCACGACAAACATCTAAAATTTGCTCAGGAATTAAGGAATCTGCAAATAAAATCACATCAGCCATAGCCAGCAATTTTCGGGCTTTTACCGTTAATAAATCAGGATCTCCAGGTCCTGCACCGACAATATAAACTGCTGGTTTTAGAGTATTTGCATACTGAGAAAAAGTCAAATTATTCGTAGATTCACTCATTAATTTTCTCTTCAATAACGCTGCAAAAAAAAACTTTGGGCATTTCCTCAGTACCCTTCCGGATTCACCTCCTTTGCCTAGTAGAAATAGATGGTAGATGCACCCTGGTTAAGCCCTGGAGATTAATTACTCTGGGGCATTTTTTTGTGTATTTAAGGGTGAAACAACATCGGGTAAAGGACGTTTGATAACATATAACCAAATTAAACCGAGTAATCCTAAAGTCACCCCTCCTAAACTTACCATCTGTGCCATCCGTAAAGGCCCAAGCATTAAACTATCTGTGCGTAAACCTTCAATCCAAAACCGCCCTAAGCTATAGGCGATCGCATAAACTAAAAATAATGTCCCTACTTTCAAAGTTGGTTTCTTAGATAAAGCCCGAAAAAATAAAGCCAACAGGAGAGCAAATACTATTAGATTCCAGACAGATTCATACAAGAAAGTGGGATGAAAATATTCAAAATTAACTAAATCCAGAGGACGACGATCTGGAGGAATATATAACTTCCAAGGTAAATCTGTGGGACTTCCAAAGGCTTCTGAGTTAAAAAAATTACCCCAGCGCCCAATGGCCTGCCCTAAAATTAATGAAGGTGCGACTAAATCTGTGAGTTGCCAAAAAGATATTCTATTGAGTTTAGCAAAAATCAATGCTGCAATGATACCGCCAATAATTGCCCCATGAATAGCAATACCTCCTTGCCAAATGGCAATGATCCTTTCTGGATGTCGGGAATATTCTGACCATTGGAACAAAACATAATATATCCTAGCAATAGGAATAGCACCAATTACTAGCCAAATTGATAAATCACTAATTAAATCTGGGTTGACATGACGACGCTTGGCTAGATACTGAGAAAGACTTACACCCAGTAATACAGCAGAGGCAATTAACAAACCATACCAGCGAATGACTATGGGACCGAGTTTAAGGACAATTGGGCCAGGAGAAGTAAATTGAAACCCCAAGGGGAAAACGGAAAAATCCATGATCATACAAAATTACCTATAGGAGTATGAAGGCTATGGGGATGAAAAATAATAATATTGTATGCCTTAGTTACGATAGCGGTATGCAATGGCATCAGATCCACAATTTACGGAAAAATTCATACAGTCTCTAGTATTATTCCCAATTCTGAAAGATCAGATGTTAGATTTAATGAAGTTCTGTCCAAAAGCTGTTAATATAATCACCTAAAATAACATTGTGATTGCTATTTATCCTGGTAGTTTTGACCCTATCACCTTGGGACATTTAGATATCATAGAGCGCGGTAGTCGTCTGTTTAGACAGGTAATAGTTGCTGTTCTGCGAAATCCCAATAAAACCCCATTATTTACGGTGGAGGAAAGATTAGCACAAATTCAACTATCTACACAACATTTACCAAATGTGGCAGTAGACAGTTTTCATGGTTTAACCGTAGAATATGCCCAAATGCAACAAGCGGAAGTTTTGTTACGGGGGTTAAGAGCGGTTTCTGACTTTGAAATTGAGTTACAAATGGCTCACACTAATAAAACTCTGTCTACTCAAATTGAGACAGTTTTTCTGGCAACATCAAATGAGTATAGTTTTTTAAGTAGTAGTGTGGTAAAAGAGATTGCCAGGTTTGGCGGTTCTGTTGATCATCTTGTTCCTCCACATATTGCCCTAGATATATACAAATGCTACAACCAAAAGTCTCTAGTATCGAATCCAATCAGAATGGAAGTAACTCCACCCGACGAGATCATCTCCATGGAGTCCCCCAAAATACCAGTTCCACGCCAACTATCAGAATAGATATTCAGGCGGAACTTGACCGTTTAGAGGAAATGCTGCTCTCTAGTTTGAGAATTCCACTCACGGGACGTACTCTAGTAGATGAAGATAAATTACTTGAACATCTGGATTTAATCCGTCTTGGTTTACCGACTGCGTTTCAGGAAGCGTTAGATGTTCTGGCACAAAAGCAGGAAATCCTTCTAGAAGCGGAAGAATATGGACAACAGGTTGTAGATGTAGCCCAGGCTAAAAGAGCGCAAATTTTGTCAGAAAGTGATATCATCAAGCAAGCGCAGCGAGAAGCTGACCAATTGCGCCGACAAGTGCAGCAAGATTGTGAAGCGATGATGCAGGAAACTTTGGATGAAATTGACCGCAAACGTCGCACTTGTCAACAAGAATTAGAAGAAATGCGCCAAAGTGCGATCGCTCAAGCTCAAGAAATTGAAGATGGTGCTGATCAATACGCTGATACTGTGCTAGGCAATATTGAACAAGATATTCAGTCCATACTCCAAATTGTCACTAATGGTCGTAAACAATTACGCGGAGACAATTCCTCCCAACGTCATAGTAATAATCCTAAAAAGAGATGATTTCTCTGTTAATTAGTTGTGCAAAATAAATTTCATATTAGGAAAAGGGAATAGATCAACAATGTTGTACTTATTCCACGATTAATCCTTGGGAGAATCTGCGGGGGTTAGGATATGCTATTGAACGCGGATAAACACAACTAAGGACGTGGTTTTAACTATATTTAATTTAATCACCATGACGGAAATTACAGCTAACTATGATGAAACTTGGAAAGAAGCAATAGGAGATTATTTTGATTCATTTATTGCTTTCTTTTACCCAGAAATCTATCAACAAATAGATTGGACTAAAAACCCGATTTCTCTAGATAAAGAATTAGAACAGATTACCGCATCTGCGGACAGCAAAACACGCCATGCTGATAAATTATTTCAAGTGTGGTTATTAGATAACCAAGAAGTTTGGATATTAATTCATGTAGAAGTACAAAGTCAATATGATAAAGAATTTTCCCAAAGAATGTTTATCTACAACTATCGAGCTTTTGATTTATATCAAAAACCAGTGATTAGTTTAGCCATACTCGGAGATGAAACTAAAAATTGGCGACCTAGTTCTTATCAGTATGGTTTAGGAAGTAGTCAATTAATCTTTAATTTTTCTATCGTCAAGCTTCTAGATTATCAGTGGGAGGAGTTAGAGCAAAGTAATAATATTTTTGCTATAGTGGTAATGGCACATTTAAAGACCAAAGCCACTAACAGCAATTTGTCAGCTAGGGAACAATGGAAATGGAACTTAGCTAGATTACTTTATGAAAGAGGTTATAACCGTAAAGAAATTGTTGATTTGTATAAAGTCATTGATTTAATGATGGCTTTACCTGAAGACTTGCAATTAAGTTTTGATCAAAAATTCGCTAACTATCAGGAGGAACGAAAAATGCCACTTGTAACTAATATTGAAAAACGCGCTATAGAAAAAACTCGCAAAGAAACTCGGAAACAAGATATTATCAAACTTGTGCAAGTGCGGTTTGGTAATATACCAGAAAGTTTAGTTGCCAGCATTAATCAAATTGATGATACATCCTTTTTAGAACAAATATTTGTATCAGCAATTAATGTTAGTTCTCTAGAAGCTGACAGGAGGACAAGATAGCTAGAAGCTAGAGAGAGCAAGCTTCATAGCTCTTTGCCCTTTGATGTAATCCTTCAACCGATAGCGGCTAAATTGCATTAATTCTTCTATAGTTTTTTGGAACATTTGATGTACCCCA
>JBJTUF010000133.1:0-6376 GCA_046080565.1 Cuspidothrix sp.
CAGTATAGAGCCGCGCGGCGCTCTGATTGACATAGGTGCGAAAACCGCAGCATATATACCCATACAAGAAATGTCTATTAACCGGGTTGATGCCCCGGAAGAAGTCTTACAATCAAACGAAACACGGGAATTTTTCATCCTTACAGATGAAAATGAAGATGGTCAGCTTACCCTTTCAATTCGTCGGATTGAGTATATGCGTGCTTGGGAGCGAGTACGGCAGTTACAAGCAGAAGATGCAACTGTCCGTTCTGGCGTTTTCGCAACCAATCGAGGCGGAGCATTAGTGCGAATTGAAGGACTACGCGGCTTTATCCCAGGTTCTCATATTAGCACACGCAAACCCAAGGAAGATTTAGTAGGCGAAGAACTACCTTTAAAATTCCTAGAAGTAGATGAAGAACGTAACCGCCTAGTTCTTTCCCATCGTCGAGCGCTTGTTGAGCGTAAGATGAACCGTTTGGAAGTTGGCGAAGTGGTCATTGGTACTGTTCGCGGTATCAAACCTTACGGTGCTTTCATTGATATAGGTGGAGTAAGCGGACTACTACATATTTCTGAGATTTCCCACGAGCATATTGACACCCCCCATACTGTATTCAATGTTAATGATGAAGTCAAAGTTATGATTATTGACTTGGATGCAGAAAGAGGACGGATTTCGCTGTCTACCAAACAGTTAGAACCCGAACCCGGTGACATGATCAAGAACCGTGATTTGGTTTATGATAAGGCCGAAGAAATGGCAGCTAAGTATCGGGAACAATTGCTTGCTAAACAGCAAGGTCTAACTACACCAGCAGAAGGTATAGCAGAAGAAGGCGTAGCTGAAGAAGTCGCACCTGTGGACGCTCTAGTTGAGGAAGAAATTCCAGCAGCGACAGAGATTGAAGAAGAAATTCCCGCAGCTACTGAAGAATAATTATTGATAGTTGTCAGTAATGACAATTGACAACATTGTTAATAAATTATCTAATCAAGAGGGAAAAACCCTCTTTTTTTGTTAGTAATTTAGGGAATAGGTAAGTATAGGAGGAGGCAGGAGGCAGAGGGCAGAATCAAATCCTAATCTTTTACATCATCAATTTTGCTTACCTATTTAATAGGTAATCTCACATCTTATACCATGGGGAAAACATCTTGATTGTTAGGTTTTAGGTTTTAGGTTGAACAAAAAAGAAGTTAATGTAAATAAATAATCGAAAAATCCCATGAATTACTTGCTCAAATTCAAAAATCGCTTAAAATTGTCTAACCTAACACCTAAAATCTAACACCTAAAATTACCACACAATCTGCCGGAAATATGACATTTACAATTCCCAATAACTACAATTTCTTAGGCCGATTTTACCGACTAGCTAGTATTAGTATGTTAGCTAATATGATGGTCCCCTTAGCTGGTTTGGTAGATATTGCTTTTTTAGGACATTTAACTGATATTAGATATTTAGCAGGTGTGATTCTAGCGACTATTTTGTTTGATTATCTCTATCGTGTGTTAAAATTCATGCGTTCTAGCACTAATGCTATTACTGCTCAAGCAGTAGGTAAAGATGATGATAAGGGGGTAATTTTAGCTGGTTTACGTAGTGGGTTAATAGCTTTAATTGTGGGTTTAATTATTATCTGGTTACAATATCCTTTACAAAAGGTTGGTTTTTTAATTTTAACTGGTTCTTCTGATATTGAAACGGCAGGAATTGATTATTTTTATGCACGAATTTGGGGCGCACCGGCGGTATTATTAAATTTCGTCTTATTTGGTTGGTTTTTGGGACGGGAAATGAATTTGGTAATGTTATTAATGTCTATTGTGGGTAATGGTTCTAATGTTCTTTTAGATTATTTAATGATTTCTAAATGGGGTTGGGCAAGTTATGGAGCAGGTTTAGCAACGGCATTAAGTCAATATTTGGCTTTAGTAGTTGGCTTAATTTGGATGGTGTTTTCTATTCCTTGGCAAGTTGTACCATCTGCTATTAATGAATTATTTGATTGGGTGGCATTGAAGGAAACCTTTGTATTAAAGGCTAATATTTTAATCAGGTTTTTAATATTAATTTCTGTTTATTCTATCTTCACTAATTTGAGTGCAACTATGGGAACAACTGTGTTAGCTCAAAATGGTTTATTACTACAAATTGCACTATTAAGTCAGTTTACGATTCAAGGTATTGGGGTAACAATGCAAACTCTTACAGGGAATTTTAAGAGTAAGGGTAATAGTGAACAAATGGTGCCATTATTGATAGTTTCTTTGCTAAGTAGTGTGGTGATAGCATTAGGTTTTGCTGGTACATCTATTTTGTTTCCTGATCAGGTATTTGGACTATTAACTAATCATGCAGAGGTAAACGAAAATATTAATGAATATACTATTTGGTTACTTCCTATTTTAGTGATTACTGCTATTAGTTTTATGTTGGAAGGTTATTTTATTGGTTTGAAAGAAGGTGGCATTTTACGCAATGCAGTATTAATATCTTTTGTTGTGGCTTTTCTACCTCTAGTAATTGCCGCCTGGTATTTCCAAAATAATCATTTATTGTGGTCTACTTTGTTATCTTATATGACTGGTAATATGATTTTATTAGGTGTATCTGTACCAGGAACATTTAAAGATATAAGTCAAGATCAAATTGCTGATAAAACTGCATAATAAATAATCAAAATTTAAAACCCCAATTTCTTGAAGGTTTTGGGGTTTTTGTGATTATCTTATTATTGAATACTAAACATTTTATGAACATCAATTAATGGTAAATTCCATAATTTTTCCGGTTGCCACGTATCTGGATTAAAATTACTAGCACAACCTCTTTGATAGGCTGTTTTTATTCTTTTCCAAGCTAATTGTTTTTGAGAATTTTGCATACTCAGGTTGTGATGTATTTTTCTTAAAAATACTAAACCTAATATTAAATTAGCAATTGTAAATTTTGACCCCAATAAAAATGCTTGAACTTCTGCTTCCCCTATGGAATCAATTCCGTAACCAGTTAGGATATGAACTCCATCATGAAGTTGTTTACGACGAATACCAGTGGTAAATGGTTGGATATTATTATCATCAAGAAAATCTGCCCATTTTCTGCCAAAAGTACCCAAGGGAAGCGATCGCAACTGTTCAATTTTCACTATCTGTTGTACATTTAAACCTTTGTTTTCGGTGATAGTATCCAGCAAATTCAAAAATTTTTGAACTCGCACATTAGGATCAATTAATTCTGATATTATCATCTTCTTATGTATTTATTATCTATTTCCTTGTTACCTATTCCCTATTCCCTGTTACCTACTTTTCATGAATTATTGGAAGTTTCTATCTTGCTGACGACGAGAACGCATATTTTGTTTAAATTGTTCCATCTTGGCTTTTTGTTCTGGTGTTAATATAGCTTCCATTTGTGTCCTTGCTGATTCTTTAATTGTTCTAATTTCCCTCTTTTGGGCATCAGTTAAATCTAAGGAACTAAATACAGTTTCTTTATCTCTCTCTTTACCTTTTCCTATTTGAGTACCATTTCTTCGCGCTTTACGTCTTGCTTTCATTTCGGCTTTAGCTGCTTCTAATTTTTGTCTTTGTTCAGGAGTTAATACTGCTTCAATTTTGGCACGGGTACTTTTATGAATTTTCTTCATTTGCTCTTTTTGTGCGTCAGTTAAGTTCAAGCGACGAAATGGACCTTTTCCTACCATTTCTCTAGGTTGTCTAGGCTCATTTGTATCTGTTTGTGCTTGAGCAACAAAAGGTGTAGCAGTTAAAGCTATAGCTAATGTACCAGCTATTAATAATAATTTTTTGATTTTCATAATGTCCTCATAATGTGTTGCTTTGTTTTTCTATGTCTGTATCATAGTCTTTGATTTTGATGATGACATGAGTAAAAAGTCATATCTTTAACCATTACTTTAGTCATGGTTACTTTATGACCTATAAAATATATAATTATAGTCAGGATTTAGCAGTCAATAATCAGTAATTAACTATCATCATAAATTCTGTATTTTTACTATGAATAAACCTATTAAATTTCATAATCATCCATTTAGATTTCTCCTTTATTTGGAATGGATACTCTTAGGATTTTCGGCTTTTATGGTACTTTTACCATCTCCTTCGCCACGGTTTTCTAGTGCTTTTCCTGAGTTGACAATTTGCAGTTTAACTATTTTTGGTGTGATGGGTTTATGGTTGCCAACTCAAAATAAATATCAGAAAATTGTCTATACTGCTCTTGAGGTATTCTTAATTATAATCACTGTTTTTTTTGGCGGTAGAACTGCCAGGTTATTTCCTTTTTTGTATTTAATTTTAGTTACTCGTAGTTGTTTGATTTTTCAACTTCCTGGCAGATTAACGGTAACTTTTTTATCATTTATCTTATTTTTGATGAGTCTGAGACAAAGAATGCCTCCCCGGAGAATTCCACCTTTAGAACAGGAAAGATTCCAATTTTTTATTTTTAGTTTAGCTGTACTTTTTGGACTAAGTTTGGTGTTTGTTTTATTATTAATGAATACTGTTTTATCTGAAAGGGAAAGTCGAGATAAATTGGCCATAGCTAATCAAAAATTAAGAGAATATGCTTTAAAAATAGAAAACCAAGCAACTTTGGAAGAACGTAACCGCATCGCTAGGGAAATTCATGATTCTTTAGGTCATTCTCTCACAGCTTTAAATTTACAATTAGAAACTGCTTTGAAACTATCAAAAACTGATATTCCTAGAGCTATCACTTTTTTAATTACCGCGAAGGAGTTGGGATCAAAAGCATTACAAGATGTACGTCAGTCCGTTTCTACCATGCGATCGCAACATCTTAATAGTATATCTTTAGAACCTTCTATTAATACTTTAATCACTGATTTTCACCGTTATAATGGTATTTTACCTCAATCTCAAATCTCTATTAATTCTCCACTATCAATGGAAATTAGTAACCCCATTTATCGCATTATTCAAGAATCATTAACTAATATTTCTAAATATGCCCAAGCTACAGAAATTAACTTAAAATTAACCACCACTTCAGAACGATTAACATTAATTATTCAAGATAATGGTCAAGGTTTTAATTTGCAACAAAATACCACTGGTTTCGGTTTACAAAGTATGCGCGATCGCACTCTCGCTTTAGGAGGAGAATTTCAAATTAATACCCAACCAGGAGCAGGTTGTAAAATTATTGTGCAAATTCCTTTCTAATTAAATAGAATAAACTATAGCAATCTTTTTTGTAACGAACCGCAGAGGCGCAGAGTTAGAGAAAAAGAGGTATTTATATCTTATTTAGGATTGCTATATATCCCCTAATTTTTTTAATAAGCTGGAGATCCGAAATTCTAAATATTAAAAAATTAATTAATTTAATTATTTTTGATTGGTAATAAATTGCAATGTCACAGATTTTTTTAACAATATATAAAATATATGAACTTTACAAACTACTTACAGCAACTCCAAGCCGATTTAGACAAAGATATTAAATATACTCATAACTCGACCTTAAAAAATCTTATTGATAATGGTATTTTAGGCATAAAATCCACCATTGAAGAAACTGGAAACCAAGCTGGTATTCCTGACTTTACCATCAGAAAAAATAATCAATTACTCGGTTATATAGAAGCCAAAAAAATCGGCGAAAACTTAGATAAAATTGAAGAAAAAGAACAATTACAACGCTATTTAGAATCATCCATTGGGAAAAATCTCATCCTAACTAACTACCTAGAATTTTATTGGTATGTTGACGGTAAACTGCAATTAAAAACCACATTGGCAACAATTGAAAATAATCAAATTATTCCTGTTGCTGATACATCAACCACAGCAGAATTAATTAACGCATTTTTCAACAAACAAGAAAAAACCATTAATAACTATTATGAATTAGCACAAGAAATGGCCTCTGTAACTAAAGCCATTCGTTATAGTATTAATGAAGCCTTAAAAACTGAACAACAAACAGGAGAATTAACTCAATTAAAACTACTTTTCCAAGATTTACTATTACCTGATTTAGATAATAATAATTTTGCTGATATGTATGCTCAAACCATAGCTTATGGTTTATTTACCGCTAGAGTTGGTCATTGTGAAACTGACAGGGGGACAAGAAGGAGAAAAGGCTTATGTAGTAAGAGATACAGAATGTGGGAGCAAAAAAAGATAAGTAATAAATAGTAAATATGAACTAACAGAGTAAAATGATAAGTGAAATATACTAGAAAGTGTTAGAAAATGAACTGGGAAGAGCCAGATATCTACTTCTGTTAATAATGGTGGGAACATTGCAAATAGTGAAGCAAGCAAAGTTAGAAATATTAGCAGAAGCCCTACCCATACCCATTTTATTTGAAAGTAGAA
>JBJTUF010000134.1:0-3588 GCA_046080565.1 Cuspidothrix sp.
TGGACAAAAAGAGGACAAAACCGGTACAGTAACCCCACTGACTACTATCAAAAAAAAATTGATTTAAGCCAAATACAGGGAGCTACAATCGCTCGGTTTGGCATGCAGATACCTACTTGTTGTAGCTACGCTGCTATGCCCCAGCGACTGACTGACTAAATGTATAGGCGCGCCCCTATCTAGCGAGTGCGAAGCGTGGCCATGTCTCAACCAATGAGGCGAGGGATTGTCAAGCCCGATCCGTTTGGCAGATGATTTGACGATAGTCCAGACCATGGCACGGGTCATGAAACCCTTACCCTGTCTACTTTTGAACACCGGATCATTTTTTCCAGCATCACCTTTTAACTGTTGTAATTCCCGCCATAACTGGATAGGGATAAGCACAACACGGGTTTTAGAGCCTTTACCATAAATTGTCGCCTGTCCGCCCCCGGTGCGATCGCACAAATCACCCCAGGTCAATCCAGCCAACTCACTCGCCCGAAGTCCGCAATAATACAGCATCTTCAAAATTAATTTATTGCGAGTATTGGTTTCGCTATGAATCATTAGAGTGATTTCCTGTTCACTCATTATGCGTTCATTTAAGCAGTCTTTAGGCTTAGGCGTTTTAATAGGCTTTGCTACATTATATTGCATAATCCCCAATTCATGGCAAAAAGATACTAATGATTTAATTATACTTGCGTAAGTTTTAATTGTGTTAGGTAATGATTTCAATGAATCTAAAAACTGTTGGACATTGTCTAAGCGAATATTAATTAATAGCTTATTAATGAAAGTTAAAAAATCATTGCTTATACGCTTGTAAGATTATTGTGTATTATGTGCTTTACCATGCAACCACATATTAAGAATCATCTCTATGGGTTTATCAGAATAGTGTGTTACGGACGTAGTTTGATGTAGTGCAGTGAGTGTCATTTTTGTTGCTCCTGATTTACTTATTTTTCTTATTTTGACTTTGACATAAGCATCGGTTAGTGAAACCTATACTCACGAGTTCCCCCACCCCTCCAAAGGAGGAAGCCTCTTAGCCACTACGTTTGCGACCCTGAGAAGCCACCACGGGACAAAACCCGTATCTAACGTTATGAATGGTTTCAAGAAAAAAGAATCAAGAATATTGATTCTTGAATGAAGAAAGATGTAATCTTGAATCAAGAATCTTGAATGTGTTAACTTATTGGAAAGTCTAATTTTTGCAGGCTAAGATCGATGGCTCGAAGGATATCAATCTTCAATATGAAGGGAGGAGTAGGCAAGTCAACCACTGCGTACAATCTTGCTGTTGGCTTAACTCGCTTCCACAACCAGAGGGTACTACTCATTGACATCGACCCACAGGGTAATTCTTCTGCTGCCTTGGGAGTGAAGATTTGGGAGCTAAAGACTCAGCTCAAAGATGTCCTTCTTCGTCACGCTTCGCTGAGCGAAGCGATTATTTCGGTGGGAGAGCGACTCGATGTGGTTCCCTCGAACATTCTTCTCGCAGAGGAGGAGATTCCAATATCAGGGTTACCTGGGAGGGAGCTATTACTGCGAAAGTCGATAGCTCCAGTCCTTGAGGACTATGACTATATATTGATCGACTGTCCTCCCAACATTGGGGTCTTATCAATTAACGCCCTCATGGCAAGTGAAGGGGTCATTATCCCCGTTGATATGAGTTACCTGGGACTCCTTGGCGTTAGTGCTATCGAAAGGGCTCTAGAGCTTATCCGATCAGCCCTGGATCATCCCATTAAGATTACAGGAGTTTTAGCAACACGGTTTGACGGTAGGAACAACCTGAGCAAAGAGGTTCTTGAATCGCTAAAGCAGCACTATGGCACACGAATGTTTAGCACCGTGATTCCAGAGTCAGTAAAGCTCAGGGAAGCCCCGAGCTATGCTCTTCCCATTTTTGAACACGATCCAGACGGTAAAGGGTCACAAGCGTACACCCAGCTAGTCGAGGAGGTAATCAGGTGGCAGTAGGCAAAAGCAAGTTTAGGTCAGCCTTGGGCGACAACCCCCTATCTCACGGAATATTTAGTAAAACTAGCGAATTGGATACGCCTCGCCAAGAAGAAGAGAATCAAGAATCAAGAATCTCGAATCAAGAATCTTCTTTTTTGTCCGATACGGGCAAGGAGAAAGTAAACCTACGATTGCCAATTGAGATTAATGACTGGCTTGATGAGCTTATAAAGAAAGGAAAACGAAACCACGGACACAAGATACCCAAAGAAACATGGGTACAGGCTGCACTCGAACTTTTTCGGGCTCTTCCTGTTGATTGGGAACGGGTTGAGTCAGTTGAAAGGTTGAAAGAAGAAATCAAGAATCTTGAATCAAGAATCAAGAAAATGTAGACCCGAGCAAAACATCTTGGCGTCTTCTGACCTGTCTATCAAGAAACGATATGTTCGATGAGCGTTTCGTTAATGACCGACTGATAACCAACGCCACGCCTTTTGGCTTCTGCTTTTGCCCATTCTACGATCATAGGGTGCAAGCGAATATGAGTGGACTTATATCTCTCGTTCTCGCTCTTGGGGGGTCTTCCTATTTTTTTTCCCGCAATAACTGATGCATCAGCATCAGGACTCTTGGTGTCTCTGATGCTTTCTTTGAACTCAAAGTGGCTATCTTCTTGTGCAGGCATTCTGACGAAAGAAATTTTGTGAAAACAAATTTTGATTCTTTTAGTGTACACTAAAAAACAACACAAAATCGCAAAGCGTTTTGATGTTGTTAGAGCTACCGACAAGTACCAGTAGCCCCCAAAAGTCTCGCAACTTAAGGGTAGCATATTGGCCGGTCGTTTGACTTTCCTGTACCCAAAAAAGGAGAGACAATTTAACGTGACCGTAGCCGTTCACCTGCCTCAATCAGAGGAGGGGAAAAGGTTTTGCCAATTTTTCGATCACCGTTATAGCTTTATCGAAGCTATCTTAAACGGCGAAGATCGCCCCGACTGGAAAACCATTTCCGCGTACCCCATCGAACACCGAAACCTCTGGAACCGATTTCTAGACCCTGACACATTAATAGGGGTGAGTTTTGGTAGCAGCACCCATTACGCCGTCATCGACATAGATCGCGGTAGTATTTCTAAATTTTCCTTAATTTTGACAATCCATGTAAATTGTCTAGTGTTATCCGCCATAGGTTTATTATCACTTTCTGGGTAGACAATTTCAGGCGTCTCCACACCCTGATTAGCGTTAAATTCTATCACCCGCAGTTGAGTTTTTCGTGCAATTTGCCTCACCATGTCTATACCTCCCACTTTGGTACTGACTTAATCGGTTTAATTTAATATAACATAGTTTGTCTAGGGATGTTGAGTTATTTAACTCAACTTACAATATCACAAAACTAGTCGGTTTTAAACCTACTTTCGCTTTGAGACCAGTTTCCCCCGCAGGGAGTGCTGCGCAATCGCCCTGAAATCCCATCACCTATTCCCAATAACAGATTCACAGTTTTCCCTTGAGAAGATGCGGGGAGATGATCGCCCGTTGGGAATACAATGCGATCGCCCGCTATTCCCATCACCTATTCCCAATAACACGTTCACAGTTTTCCCTTGAGAAG
>JBJTUF010000135.1:0-10437 GCA_046080565.1 Cuspidothrix sp.
TCTAACACTTTCTGGTATATTTCACTTATCATTTTACTCTGTTAGTTCATATTTACTATTTATTACTTATCTTTTTTTGCTCCCACATTCTGTATCTCTTACTACATAAGCTTTTTCTCCTTCTTGTCCCCCTGTCAGACTTGATTACCTGATTGTTTGATGGCTATACCTTTAATTTCGTAACTAGAACTACCTGAACCATCATTAAAGGAGTCAATACCATAGCTCCAGTTTTGATGAATTTGTCCTGCATTTGCTTGTTGTCCGGTTAATGACAGCAGACTAAGGGCTAATGTTGTAGTATAGAGAAAATTTTTCAGAGTAGACATTTTTTATTTAACAAATATCTTTTGTGACAACAATATAAACGAATTTATCTAAATTGTATGTAGGTTAATAGATAAATTATTGTATCTTTTATATGAGTATTTAATTTGATAAGATGTTATATATTTTAATGGTTCAAATAAGACAATTTTTCTATTTTATAGAATATTTTGGGTTAAATTAATGGGAAATACTGATTATATTTAACTATAGGTTTCAGATACCTCTATTTAGGAATTATAGAACTAATATTTGATTTTTGAAAGATACGTAGGGTGTGTTAGTGGTAGCGTAACGCACCATTAATCAAGTTTATGGTGCGTTACGGCTTTGTCTAACGCACCCTACTCTACTTACGCACAAGTCACGAAAAAAACGAACCACTCCAGGCACAGAGTTCACGGAGAAATAAGAGTTTGAGAGATAGTTTGCGTAAGTCCTGCATTAATTAAACGCAGATGCAATACTTGATGATTTTCTAACTAGGGTGATGCTTCTTCGACGGGACGAATAATAGTGGGTGATGGGGTAAGTTCTGGTTGAAAGATGCCTTGTAATGCTTGTTCTAAGGTTTTGGCCATAATAATGCGGTTTTCATAGGCGACAATGACTCGAACTAAGGTGGGTAAACTATTTTGGGTAGCTTCTAAATAAATTGGTTCAACGTAAAGTAAGGATTTTTCAATGGGAATAATGAGAAGATTACCTTGAATTACTCTTGAACCTTGACGATTCCAAAGAGAAATTTGTTGAGAAATAACTGGATCTTGATTAATTCTGGCTTCTATTTGTTCTTGTCCATAAATTAGGCGTTCTTTGGGGAAGTTATATAATAGTAATTTGCCATAATTTTCGCCGTCAGAACGTGCGGCTAACCAAGCAATTAAATTTGTACGTTGTTTGGGTGTATAGGGTAATAAGAGAATAAATTCCTCAAAGGAGACGTTAGGAAGACTGGTAATTAAATAGTAAGGTTCAACGGGTCGAGTTTTATCACCATAGATTTCGTTGGGAATTTGCCACTGATCTTCCCGGTTGTAAAAGACTTGGGGATCAGTCATGTGGTAAATCATTAAACGTTCCGATTGAATTTTGAAAAAGTCTACTGGATAACGAATATGACTATGAAGATTGGCTGGTAAATTAGCTAAAGGTTGAAACATTTGGGGAAATATTTTTGCCCAAGATGTAATGATGGGATCTGAAGGATCAGCAATGTAAAATCTGACAGTACCGTTATAAGCATCAATGACAACTTTGACGGAGTTACGGATATAGTTGATACCGTCTGTACCTGGTTCAGAATAGGGATAGCGATCGCTTGCAGTATAGGCATCAACTATCCAATAAAGATAATTTTCGTGACCAGGAAATTGTTGATTTTGGTTATCTGTATTGGCATCGGCAGCAACTAAATAAGGATCACTATCGAATCTTAAAAAAGGCGCAATTTCTCGAATTCTTTGGTTAATATTACGACGAAATAAAACTTTTGTTTCTGGAAGAAAATCTTGTGTAAATATCATTTTCCAATCTTTTAAATAGATGGAAAATAGTAATCTTCGCCATAGAGAGTTGATCTTAACTCCACCTGATCCATCATAAGTGTTATAAACATTGTCACTGCCACTGGGATAATCTAATTCTCTGACTTTTGTTCCCGTCATCACATGAGTATTAGTAATTTCTCCATAGTAAATGCGAGGTTTTCCAATGGGAATACTATCTCGAATATTTGGACTAGAAGTATTTAAAGCTTCGCCATTTTGACTAATATCTTTAACGAAATATTCTGGTAAACCACCAGCATCAACAGTATTTACAGGACTTAGGGTAAAGCCATAACCATGAGTATAAATCATATTTTGGTTCACCCATGTTTGTGCTTGAAGAGGAACATCTGGATAATTTAATTCTCGTGCAGAAATAAGTACCTGTTGTTTTTCTGTGTTAGCTGTTTGCAAATTATTTTGAATTGAATATCTATCAATATCAGCATCAGGAAACTGATAATAAGGGCGAATTTGTTGTAATTGCCGATTAGTTTTTAATAATGGTTCTTGATCCCATAGTCGAATATTGCGAATTGTTAAGGCGTTAGTTTGAATATCAGCTTCTGTTAATTTGCCTTTAGGATTAAATATTTGGGAGTCAATGACATCTAAATTAAATGCTCGTCGAGTAAGGTCAATATTACGCTGGATATAAGGTGATTCTTTTTGTAATTCATTGGGTTCAACAATCAAGTTTTGTACTATCATTGGTAAAATAAAATTACCGACAATAATAAAAGTGATATAAATAATTAAGCTATAAACTATCCAGCGCAAATGAGATAATTTTGTTTGCCAAAATATAGTTATCCATAATAAATAAAATCCTAAAAATAATGAAAAAATAGCTAAAATTGTATTAGCTGGTAATTGGGCTTGCACATCGGTATAACTAGCCCCATAACTCACTCCATTATTAGAATATAGAAGTTGATAACGATTGAGAAAATAATTGCAACTAAATACTAAAATTAAAGAACCAATTAAGCCAGATAAATGGCGCATTTGGGGAGAAGAAAATCCAGGGAAAATACCTTGGATCAGGCTATTACCTGATAATAAATAATTAATAAAAACACTGATTAATCCATATAAGCACAATCCCATTAGCCAAAATTCTAAGGTTTCCCAGATGGGTAGAGAGAAAATATAAAAACTAATATTTTTTCCAAATAGAGGTTCAGAGTCATTAAAAGGAATACTATGGAGGGATAAAAGCAATTTTGACCAATGTTGAGATAGTATACTAGCTAAAATAACACTGAAAATAATAGCAATTATTCTGAGTAAAAATTTATGATAAATTAACAATACTATAGATAATGTCCCAACCAATCCTAAATACAATCTGTGGTTAATAATTTTTTTTCCCCAATTTAGAATCGTTTGGCTGGGAAAAAATAAATGTAACGGTAAAGTAGAATTATTAATGTTGTTACCCCAATAGGAAAAAGCGATTTCCCCGTAATAAGCTAACATTAAAGATATTAATAAACTTAGTCCTAATGTTAGTGGCAATAGCAATATAAGTTTAATTTTACTATTAAAAATATCTCCTGGATAATTTTGGTCATGTTTATGATGTTGGGGACTAAGAAAAGTAGTTAATTCTCGACTGAGTTTAGTTATTTTTCCTCCCATGGGATGATCAAATTGGCTATATTGTAGTTTTTGTGCTAAATTAAGATTTACTAAAAAATAAGCTAGGCTAAAACTAAATATACATAGCCAGATACTACTCTGAGTTAATAATCTCACCAAAAACACTTGGACATAACCAACTTCCTGAAACCATAATATTTCTGCACTAAGATAGGAGACTATATCTAAAAATAGCCACACACCCAGACATACGATTAAAAATCGAACATACCATTTTGTAAACATTGTTCTCTAAACTGATAACTTTTGATCAAACTTGAGTCTAAATTCCAGTTATTAATTATTATAAACACAGACTGATTAATACATGCTTAAATAATTTTATGGATATCCATTAATACTATTTGACGCTGGAAGCTAAATAGGTGTAAATTAAGGATTAGATGAAATTGTAATCTGTGTATAATTGCGAGTTTATATCAGAGAATAATTTTCTAAAAAGCATATCATATCTTGGTAGTTTTTTACTATAATCAAAATCATACCAATTGCTCAAATTTGGAAGTTGAAACTAGATCAGGAGGAAAATTTCAGGAAAACTACTTAGTTAAGTTTAATCTGATACTTGTATTAATGTTGTATTTATAGACATAAATTATGCTTACTAGTGTTGATCGGTTATTATTTGTGCGTCAAGTTCCAATTTTTAAAGAACTCAGAGATGATTTTATTGTGCGGTTAGCTTCGGTGATGAACGAGTTATCATATCCTGCTAATTATACAATTTTTCGTCAAGGTCAAGAAGGGCGATCGCTTTATATTCTAGTATCAGGTCGCGTTAAAGTCCATATTGGTGATACTAAGTTAGCAGAAGTTGATCGAGGAAAATACTTTGGAGAAATGGCAGTTTTTGATACTCAACCTCGTTCTGCTTCCATCACGACTTTAGAATCTTGTGAATGTTTGGAACTTACCCAAGAACAACTTTATGATGCAATTGAAGAAACTCCAGAAATTGCGGTGAATATTATTCGTGAATTATCTCGTTTAATTCGGAAATTAAATGAAAATATTAGCCATTAAGTAGGTTAGCATTAAAAATTGTCTTTATGGTAAGGCAAGAGGCAAGAGGTAAGAGTAAAGAAGTTTTTAGAGATTTTACTTTTCTTCACACATTTTGGTTATTTCATGTCCAGCTACTTAGTCAGTTTGTTTTTTAAACATTCTTGAATAAATCTTTGGGGAATTTCTGTACTTTCTCCCCAGTGTTGATGAACATAAGAAGCATGAACATTATGTAAAAACCAACCTTCCAAACCTGTATTTTCATCACAATCATAACGATAGGTATTAAATAGTGGTTGCGAAGAATTAGTGATTACATGAGAACGATGAAACTCATGTCCAAAAACGTTTCTGTTCATATCCATTAAAAAAGTATTTTCTAAAACTACTGCGCGACGATATCCTAAAGTTAATCTTTTATCCATTTGTGCATGAGTAGGTAATATTCCCACCATTGGCCAACATTTATGATCAAAATCAATAATTTGCTCACATAAATACATCAATCCTCCGCATTCAGCAATCGTCGGTATTCCTGCTGAAATTGCATTTTTGACTGCTTGAATGACACTAATATTTGCAGATAATTGGGGTGCAAAGACTTCAGGAAACCCTCCACCAAAATACATTCCTTGGATATCCTTGGGTAATTGAGTATCATCTAAAGGACTCCAAAATACTAATTCTGCTCCTAATTGTTGGAGTAAATCTAAGTTATCTTGATAGTAAAAATTAAAAGCTTGATCTCGCGCTACGGCAATTTTAACTGAGGAATTAGGAGTTGAGAATTGAGAATTAGTGATTGGAGAAGATGATGATTTTAAAAGTGGGAGAAGTTGATCCCAATCAAAATAAGCATCTCCTAAATCTGCCATACTCTGAATAATTTGGTCTAATTCTGGTATTTCTCCCGTGGGAATTAACCCTAGATGACGATCAGGAATGGTAATATTATCTTGTCGTCTTAAAACACCGAGAATTGGTATTTGTAAAGGTGCTAGAGAATTTTGTAATAGTGATAAATGTCGTTCACTTCCTACACGATTTAAGATTAATCCCCCAATTTTAATTCTACTATCAAAAGAACAATAACCGTGAGCAATTGCCGCAACTGAACCAGATAAACGACTACAATCAATTACTAATATAATCGGTATATCTAATAATCTGGCAATGTGCGCTGTACTACCAAAATTTGATAATTCACCAACGCCATCAAATAAACCCATTACACCTTCTACTAAACTATATTCAGACTCAGAAGCATGAAGGTGAAAACATTTCTGAATATAACTTTCGGAAGTTAATACAGGATCTAAATTTCGAGAAGGAAGACCCGTTACATATTGATGAAACATGGGATCAATATAATCTGGGCCAACTTTAAAAGATTGAACTTTCAAACCACGACGACGTAAAGAGGCTAATAGGGTTAGTGTAACTGTGGTTTTCCCGACTCCGCTACGTTCTCCCGCAATAATTATAGACATAGGTCAACAATTGAAAATTAATCTTCTGCTTCTAAGGTTTTTTTCGCTGCTAATAATTGCTGTTTATATTCTTCACTAATTTGGGGATATTGTAAATTTAATTCCTGTAATTTTTTACAAATAATATCAGCTACTACTAACCTTGTAAACCACTTGCGATCCGCTGGGATAATATACCAAGGTGCAAATTCTGTACTTGTGTTATTAAAAACATCTTCATAAGCTTTCATATAATCATTCCAAAAACCTCTTTCTCGCACATCATTAACGGAAAATTTCCAATTTTTTTCCGGGGCTTCAATACGTTCTAAAAATCTTCTTTTTTGTACTGTTTTAGAAACATTGAGAAAAAATTTGAGAACAATTACTCCATTATTTACCAAATATTTTTCAAAGTTATTAATTTCCTCAAATCTTTGCTTCCATATTTGATCACCTTTAGGAAAATTCGGTAATTGTTGTTTTTTCAAAATTTCAGGATGGACACGAACTATTAATAATTCTTCATAATATGAACGATTAAAAATGCCAATTCGCCCCCTTTCTGGTAAAGCCTTCGTCGAACGCCATAAATAATCGTGATCTAATTCCTCATCACTGGGTGATTTAAAACTAAATACTTGACATCCTTGAGGATTAACCCCAGACATAACGTGCTTAATGGTGCTATCTTTACCGGCAGCATCCATAGCTTGAAAAATAATCAATAAAGCATAGGTATTTTGAGCATAGAGAACATCTTGATATTTAGCTAGTTGTAAAATACCTGCTTTTAATTCTGTTGCGGCCTCATTTTTTTGGTGAAATTCACATTTATAAGCTGGGTTATAATCTTTGGGTAAGGAAATACGAGAACCCGGTTGAACAATATAAGGATCATGATTCATAGCAACAAATATCACTCCTCTTAAATTTTTAATTTAATTTAGTAATTGTTAGTAGGGGTAATTCACAAATTACCCCTCTTTTCTAAGAAACAGCCGTTTGTAATTGAGTTAACTTTCCTAAAACTTCTTGGCTATGAATAGTAGGATTAACTTTAACAAAAGTTTCTCGTAAAATACCTTCAGGATCAATAATAAAACTATGGCGCATGGAAACAACACCAATCCAAGAACCATAAGCTTTACTAACCTCACCATTAGTATCAGCTAATAAGGGAAATTTTAGCCCTTCTGAATCACAAAATTCTGCATGGGAATCAATATCATCGACACTAACACCGATAATTTGAGTGTTTTTGTCTATGTATTTGGGTAAATCTTGCTGAAAACGACGAGCTTCAATAGTGCATCCAGAAGTGAAATCTTTAGGATAGAAATAGAGAACAACCCATTGACCCCGAAAATCAGTTAATGAGACTTTACCATCTCCTGTGTTTGTGGGTAAGGTAAATACAGGTGCCGGTTGATTAATTGTGGGTAATTTACCTCCCAAAGCTTGAGCAGGAGAGGCAAAATTTAACCAGTTGATGATAACTAAACAAGTTGCAAATAAGATGCTAATAAAAGAGCGACGGGAAAGCATTGTTTAAACCAAAAGAATCAATTAACACCAGTTTACTTTTTTTATAGTCAATATTCTCAATCAGATTTTGGTTCAATTGGGTTTTCTATGCTTTCAATGTATTGACTATCAATGAGAAAAGCCCCTTTAGTAAAGCGTACACCCCAATAACCACCAGGGCGACGGTCAATAACTATACCTTCTTCTCCAATGTGAATCACATCAGGAGGACGTAACATAGGCATAGGTTCAGCAGTTTTTACATAAGGTGGCAATGCTACCACACGGACTTTACTACCAATTGGGAATTCTGACGACATTTTGCAACAGTTTGTAATTTTGAATAATTAGATTACGGATAATTAGAAGTTAAACGCAAAGCTTATTTTACTCCTAAATCGTGAATTATGCTTTAATGACAATAGCTTTTTTATATCAAATCCAATAGTATCGAATTTGAGAACTATGAAAAATAGATTGCTAAATTCTGGCCTGGCTGTATTGGTGTTCTGTGGGAGCTACTCTATAACTCAAACAGTATCAGCTAACCAACCTGTAAATATAGCTCAATCTGTATGGAAGTTATTTTCTGCCCCTGATGCTAGTTTTCGGATTTTAATGCCTGGTACACCACAGCAAGCTAAACAAACAGTAAGTACAAAATCTGGCAACCTGGAATTAAATATGTTTACTGTAGAACGCCAACAAGAGGAAGTTAAATATGTGGTGGGATATGTTGATTATTCCTCTGAATATATTGAATTGTTAAATCGGAATAATCTGGTAAGCAAGGCCTTAGATAATGGACGGGATAGTGTGATTAAAAGAGCTAAGGGAACTCTAATTAGTGAGCAAAAAATCAGTTTAGGTAATTATTCAGGGAGAGAAATTAATTATAACAAGCCTGGAAACAAAATTGTTAAACAAAGAATATTTTTGATTGATAAAAGATTATATCAAGTGAGTGTAGAAACTACTAAGAAAAGACAGAAATTTTTAACTAAGAGTATCGGCGGCTTTTTAGATTCCTTTAATGTATCGTCGAAGTAATTAGCAGGGGAAGAATTCAGGAGGCAAGAGTTAAGAAGAGAGATTTTTCTTAATTCTGATAGCGAACTTCCTCCGTTCGGCAAAGCTGTGCCGAAGGCATAGGAGGCACTCCTGAACTCCTGAATTCTTAAATACTAATACTGTTAGGAATGTGAGAAGGAAGAAGATAGGGATATTCTACACCGCTATCTGTAAAGCGCTGTTGGTTACGTCCTTTAATTGCAGGGTTATTTCATTCTAGATTTAAGCAACGAATTTAGGTGTTTTCAGCCATTGTGAGATGGAATTCCTGAAGCCTAAAATGACGCATTGTCGTAAATACATAAAATGTCAGATTTTAGAATGAAACAGCCCTGCCTTTAATTGTGTTTTCAATTAAGGATAAATCATTTTGGAATTGGGTGAGAATTTGGCGATTTCTACGAAGTGCTTCGCTATCGGTTTTGTGATGAAATTGAATTAAATCAGAACTCCCTAACCTTCCCCAATTAATACCTGTTAAGGCTGTAGTTAGTTCCATTTGTGCCAAATCCTGATCTGTTGGTGGTAAAAGTTCTTCTAAATTAGTGGGTGTATCTGGGTAGCTATAATTAGATAAAGGTGCATTGGGAACATAGGTCATATAATCAAACTGACTGAAATTTAAAGCTGCGTGTTGGGGACCACAGGTAAAAATGGTAATGGTGGCAATATCTATTAATTGTTGCAAACTGCCAATTTTAGTAAAGCCAGGTACTCGCGGATAAGCAGGTAGTTCTGATGGTAAAATTCCCGACTCTGCAACTAATTCTTTGGGTAGCCATGCAGGTACTTGGGGAAAATCTGATTTGGGGCGAGTATTTAAAGGTGCGCCTAATTCCTCAGCCCAGGCTTGTAAATAGGTATCTTGTTGGACAGCTTTATCATCTGGATAGTAACGTTGTAAAAAGCGACTGACATATTTAGCGATCGCTTCCCATAATAACAAAGCATCATCACGGTAGGGAAAATCTGGTAAAAACTTAGGTTCAACTCCCCGTAATTCAATGTCATTTAACAGTGAATAATACCAAAAAGATTTTTCTCGATAAGCCCTACTCATTAACTTAATAGACGTTTCCAAAGTTAAAGCTATTAAATTATCAATTGCACCACCTTCTGCCAACAAAATACTATTTCCCCGGTTATTAATCGCAATTAAAAACTTAAAATGGGGCGAAAGCAACTGATATACCGGATGATTATAGGGTAACTGTCTAGGAGTAGCGATCGCTAAAGCCTCCATTGCTAAATGAGTATAAGTCAAATGGGCAATTAATTCATGATGGGTAGCATCAGCAGTTTGTACATATAACTTCGCCCGCATCCAATCATCAGCCGCACTCCCCATCACTTCTGGAGTCACAACCCTACCTTTTTCCACCTCAATTAATATCGGTTCTAATCTATGATCATGACGATAAAATAAAGCTACCGGACTACCAACATATTTACCAGGTTGTAAATCAGTAACTTTTAAATCCTTCAACAATGGATAATCTGCTACAAATAAACGGTTTTCACCTGCGGTTTTAATTAAATCAATATTGCCATTATTGGCTAATTTATAAGTCTGAGTTGCCAGAGATTGAATCAAACCTTGATCATTTGTTTGCACTCTTCTGATTACCGTGGGATTTGCCCCAGCTAATCTTTGTCGGCTGACAGGAGGACAAGATAGCGAGAAGCTAGAGAGAGCAAGCTTCATAGCTCTTTGCCCTTTGATGTAATCCTTCAACCGATAGCGGCTAAATTGCATTAATTCTTCTATAGTTTTTTGGAACATTTGATGTACCCCAAGCCAATAATAGAGATGTTGACCTACA
>JBJTUF010000136.1:0-12262 GCA_046080565.1 Cuspidothrix sp.
GCTTGGGGTACATCAAATGTTCCAAAAAACTATAGAAGAATTAATGCAATTTAGCCGCTATCGGTTGAAGGATTACATCAAAGGGCAAAGAGCTATGAAGCTTGCTCTCTCTAGCTTCTAGCTATCTTGTCCTCCTGTCAGTGAGGAAGTGTTGAGCGATTTTACTTTTCTTCACACATTTTTGTGATCTCTCGTCCACCTACTTAGTAAAATTCTTCTGTATTGTTGATGTTTCTGGTTTTGCCATTCCCTGTGCTGATATGAAAGCTGTAATTTTGTTGTCTGGTGGTTTAGATTCTTCTACGGTGCTTTATCAAGCCAAGGCTGATGGCTGTGAATGTTATGCTATTTCTTTTGATTATCAACAGCGACACCGTAAAGAATTACATTCTGCTTTAATGGTAAGCAAAAGGGCTGGGGTAATTCAACATCAAGTTGTTAATTTTGATTTACGACAATGGGGTGGTTCTGCGCTGACAGATGACAAGATTGATTTGCCCCAACAGCGTTCTTTGGATGAAATGGCGGATCAGATTCCTGTAACTTATGTGCCGGCACGGAATACGATTTTTTTAAGTTTTGCTTTGGGGTATGCAGAGGCGATCGCTGCCGAAAGAGTATATATTGGCGTTAATGCTCTAGATTATTCTGGCTATCCAGATTGTCGTCTTGATTATATCCAAGCTATGCAGGAAGTTTTTCGCTTGGGTACAAAACAAGGACGGGAGGGACAAGGAATTAAGATTGTTGCACCTTTAATAGATTTGAAAAAGACGGAAATTATTCAACTTGGTAATCAATTAGGAGTTCCTTGGGATCTCACTTGGTCTTGTTATGCTGGTGGAGATGCTGCTTGTGGTGTCTGTGATTCTTGTCAATTGAGATTAGCAGCTTTTGCCCAGTTGGGTTTAGAAGATCCGATTAATTATGTTTAGTTAATGTAGGGTGCGATCGCTGAGAATAGGGAATAGGGATTTTTATTTGTTTTAGGACTTACGCAGAAGTTACTGAAAAACGAACCACAGAGACACAGAGTTCACAGAGGAAGAAAAAGAGGAGAAATCCTCACATCTTACGTTAGGATCGCTTTGCTATACCTGAATACTTATTTTTTTATCAAGGAGGAAAGAATCTATATCTAAAAGCCAATTTTCATCAACCAATTCTAGATTTTCATTATAGATAAGAACTAGCTCACCTATATTTTGTAGAAGATTCATAAGAGAAAATTGAAGTTTTAGAAAGTGTTTATCTTCGGTAACACCCACAAAACTGCTGATTAATTTTGCTTCTATGGGGTGAGGTAAACTAATTGATTCATAATATTGATCCTGTTCATCCCAATAACCATTGATTGTATAACAGCATTTTTCAAGATGTTTTTGAACAAGAGAATTAGGATTTAAATTTTCTAATATCTCATTTAAATCTTGCCAGACTTGATGATTTTTCAATTGAAGTGTAGTCATAATCTATTCTGGATTAATGTTGTATTACAAAACCAGGAAAATGTAATCGCACCGCTTGATAATTCATTTACTTTTCATGTAACATTTTGTCAATTTTTTCTACAAAATTTTCAATATCGCTGATTACTTGATTAATGATTTTACAATCAATAATAATCTTGTTACCATCTGTAGTTTTTCCATTTCTATGAACTAAATCATGCCTAGTATTTATATACCTCATAATTTCACCAAATTTTGGAAATGGAATGTTCAGAGTTGCTTTATACATCTCATTAACTTTGTCTAATTTATGGTACAATACCTTCGATGACATAGCTTCTTTTGCTATTTCTTCAGCCTGATTAATGTTTATAAATAAGTCACTCAGTGACATTTTTTGTTCTTTAAAGTCTTTAAATGTAGAGAAAAAAGACTTCAGATATTCTCGGTTTGATAAAACTGTGTTGATAAATGCGTCAGATAGGTAAGTCTCTAGACAGGTTATTGCACCAATATAAATTTGTCTTTTGAGACTTTTTAGAGCCTTATCATCGGGAATCACGATATTATTGAGAACTCTTAAACTTTTAATTTCCTCAGAGAAAGTCTGATAGAATTCAGTATTAGATAATATCGCATCTAATTGATTATCACCAGGTTCATCTGGATCTAGCCAAATTATTACATCCCCACCTTCATAACTCATTAATCTTTCACTGACAAGATCATTAACGTCATATCCCATCTGGTAATAATGGTAAAGTTCTGGTCGTTCAATTTTTGCATTCTCTTCACTAAGATAAAAATAATCAATTTCGCCACCTGAAGCCATTGCTAACTCTTCTACCCATTCATCCCAAGTCAATTCTTGCTCAATCATGATCTCTGCCCACACGAAAATGGAATCGAATAATAAATTCAATAATCCTATCATGCAAGTTTATAGAAAAATAGTATGAGATAAAAAAATAGGGTAATTCCAGAAAACCCAGAATTACCCTAATTAAAAGTTTAAGAAAAATTATGCAAAAGCAGCCATTTTCACATCGTTATTACCAAGAATTTCTTGTAATTCCTCAGCGTCTACAGTTTCTTTTTCAATCAGCATTTGGGCAATTTCATCTAAAACCTTACGGTTGTTTAGTAATACTTCCTTAGCTCGAATATAAGCAGTATCTACTAACTTCCGCACTTCTTCATCAATTGCCGCAGCGGTTTCTTCTGAGAAATCACGTTCTGACATGATATCTCGACCTAAAAACATATTGCCTTGTTGACGACCTAAAGCTACGGGTCCCAAGCGATCGCTCATGCCAAACCGAGTTATCATTTGTTTAGCAACTCTGGCCACTTGCTGTAAATCGTTGGAAGCACCAGTTGTCACTTCCTCTTCACCAAAGATAATCTCTTCAGCGAGACGACCACCTAAAGCCACGGCCATTTGATTTTCCAAATATGCACGGCTGTATAAACCTGTATCCATGCGGTCTTCACTAGGAGTAAACCAAGTTAAACCACCAGCCTGACCACGGGGAATAATACTAATCTTTTGTACAGGATCATAGTCAGGCATCAATGCACCTACTAAAGCGTGTCCTGCTTCATGGTATGCAACCAAGGTTTTGCGCTTTTCGCTCATTACCCGATCTTTCTTCTCTGGTCCAGCTAAGACGCGATCAATGGCATCATTGATTTCATCCATGGAAATTTCGGTTAAGTTGCGACGTGCTGCTAAAATAGCCGCTTCGTTGAGTAAGTTAGATAAATCTGCACCTGTAAAACCAGGGGTACGACGAGCAATTTTATCTAAGTCCACATCTTTGGATAAGGTTTTACCACGGGCATGAACTCTTAAAATTTCGCTGCGGCCTGCATAATCAGGACGATCTACCACAACTTGACGGTCAAAACGACCAGGACGTAATAAAGCAGCATCTAATACATCAGGACGGTTAGTAGCAGCAATAATAATAATCCCGGTATTACCTTCAAAACCATCCATTTCCGTTAGTAACTGGTTCAGGGTTTGTTCTCTTTCATCGTTACCACCACCTAAACCAGCACCACGTTGACGACCTACTGCGTCAATTTCATCAATGAAAACGATACAAGGAGCATTTGTTTTTGCTTGTTCAAACAAGTCGCGGACGCGGGAAGCACCCACACCCACAAACATTTCCACAAATTCTGAACCGGAAATGCTAAAGAATGGTACACCAGCTTCCCCAGCGACAGCACGCGCCAGGAGGGTTTTACCAGTACCAGGAGGCCCAACTAAAAGTACACCTTTAGGAATTTTTGCACCAATAGCAGTAAAGCGATCGGCGTTTTTCAAAAAGTCTACAACTTCGTTTAGCTCTAATTTGGCTTGGTCAATACCTGCCACATCCCCAAAGGTGACTTGAGTTTGAGGTTCCATTTGCACTCTGGCCTTAGATTTACCAAAGTTCATGGCTTGGCTACCAGGGCCACTTTGAGCGCGACGCAGCAGGAAAAATAACCCAACTAGCAGCAATACAGGGAAGAATAGGCTACTGAGAGCTTTAAACCAAAATCCTTCATCTGCTTGAGGTAATACGGAAATATCCACACCTCTAGCTGTGAGGGTATTGATTAAATCTGGATCGTTAACTAAAGTAACAATTTTTTTGCTTGAACCGTCGTTGGGAGTCACCAGGGCAGTAGAACGATCTGCGCTGAGACTGACTTTATCAACTTTTCCTTTTTCTACTTCTTGAATAAACTGGCTATAGCGCCATGTTTCTCTATTATTTTGGGGTTTATCGAAAAATGCTGTTCCCAGTGCAATCACAACTATAAATAGGAGCGCGTATAGCCCCGTATTTCGCCACCTTTTATTATTCACCGATGTTTATTCTCCTGTACTTGTTTGCTGCTTATACTTAGCTTCTGTAAAGAATCTAAGCTAGAGGACATTATGATAATTATGTTAACTTATCTTAAGATACCTCAAAATAATTCTCCTGTCATGCTAAAAATAATCTCCCATCCTCCACAACTCTAAAACCTAATAACGATGGGAGTTCTATTGTAGCTATTCTGAGGAACAGTGAGGAGGCGGGGGAGGGGAGCGGGGGAGCAGGGGAGCGGAGGAGCAGGGGAGCGGAGGGGAATGTTTTTTCCCAATTACCAATTACCAATTACCAATTACCAATTACCAATTACCAATTACCAATTACCAATTACCAATTACCAATTACCAATTACCAATTAATCTTTTTCTGGTAATTTAATAACATTTGTACCGTCAGGATTTGCAATCACCTGTCCACCCAAAGCTTCAATTTCCCGAATTGCTCGTTTACGGGTTTTTTCATCTACTTTGTTATTTAACACGGTCATCCATGTAGCAACTCGCGCCAGCTTACTATCAGGATTTCTACTAAGAAACTCAGCCGTTTTTTGAGAAATAAATGCTACTTCCTTACTTTCTTCATCACTGTAAGTGTTTGCCCATTCTGCGGCTTTGAGAAAAGATGTTTGTGCAGCTTTGGCATTGCCTAAAAATAATAATTCATCTGTTCCTTTATAACGCCAGATAAAATAAGATTTTGGTGGTAATTGGGGAGATAAAGATTTTAATCCTTTTTCCATTAAAGCTATAGATCTTTCTGGCATACCAGCGTATAGAGAACTACTTACAGAAAGTCCTAGATAAGCTGCTAAGAAACGGGGATCACGTCCTAAAATTACTTCAAAATATTCTGGACTGAGACTATATCCAGTTTTATCTCTAGCTTCTTGATCCCCAAAGAATTGTAAAAAATCAATATATACCCAATCTGCAATCAGGTTTTTATAACCAAAACTGGGCAAGTTTTGCAGTAAGTTTAAACGCAAACTTTCTTTTTTTAAGTCTTTTTCTAAAGCTTCTACAGAAATAGATTGTTTATTAATTAATAGTTTTTCCAGTTTTGGTGCTTGCATTAAACTAATGCTGAGAATACACAAAACAGCAACTAGCAGTGTGGTAATAGCTTCACGATATAAAAACATAGTAGTTAATTGGTAATTGGTAATTGGGAAAAACATTCTCCCCTACTCTCCTGCCCTTTGTAGCATTTTGCAACATTGTTGAGCTATTGCCCAATCTTCTTGAGTTGCTATGACTAATACGCGGACTGTGGAATCAGATGTGGCAATATCAATATCTATAGGTTGTTGCTGGTTTTTCTCTGGGTCAATTTTTAGTCCCAAAAATTCAAAGGCTTCACAAGCTGCTTGACGTATTGCTGCGGATTTTTCCCCTACTCCAGCAGTAAAAACTAAAACATCTAATCCTTGTAAACTGGCCAGCATTGCCCCGATACCAGTCTGTAAACGATGTACGTATATATCCCAAGCTAGTTGGGCGCGTTGATTACCTTGTTCTTTAGCAGCAATTACCTCTCTTAAATCACTGGATATTCCAGAAATACCATATAATCCTGATGCTTTATTTAATACATGATCTAATTCTTTACTAGAGTAATTATACTGTTGAAATAAATAAGTTAAAATCCCTGGATCAACAGCACCGCTACGGCTACCCATCATTAAACCATCTAGGGGGGTAAATCCCATAGTTGTGTTAATACTACAACCATTCTTAATGGCTGCCAGGGAACAACCGTTTCCTAAATGACAAGTAATTAAGCGCAAAGATGGTAAATCTCGATGTAGAATCTCTGCTGCCCGATGGGCGCAATACTGATGGCTGATGCCATGAAAGCCGTAACGACGAATACCTTGTTCTACTAAATGATAAGGGATGGGATAGATAGCGGCGGCATCGGGTAAGGTGCTGTGAAATCCGGTATCAAAAACAGCGACTTGGGGAATGTTGGGTAAAGTGTTTTCCATGGCTTCAATTCCTGCCAAAGCTGCTGGGTTATGTGCTGGGGCAAGATTACATAAGCGAGCGATCGCTTGTTTGACATCTTCAGTAATTATTACTGCTTCCCGGTAATCTTGTCCACCATGAACTACTCGATGTCCGACTACATCTATGGCTGATAAATTATCAATTACCTTAGTTGCACCATCTGTGAGAGTTGATAATAAATAAGTAAATTGTATCTCTGGAGAATCACCGATAATGGTTTCTTGTAATCTTGCACCTGTAGCGGTTTTAACTGTAATTTCTGCTTGATTTTGGTCTTGACTCCAGTTAATTTTCCCTTCCCAAAGGGGCTGGGGAACTAGGGTAGGAATGGGGGTTGTAATCTCATAAAGACAACTCTTTTGGCTGCTAGAACCGGCATTGAGAATTAGTATCTTCATAGATTTAGATTTACACAATGTTGGAGTCAGAAAAGATCAAGATTCAGATGTATAGTTAATTTTGTCTGATTTGGTGACTCCTGACTCCTGAACTTCAGCAATTCTAATTTATGACAAGGCTGTTCCAGATTTGCCACTTTTAGTCACAGAATCATCACCCCAAGTTAGCGCAACAGAATCTTCTCTGGAAAGATTGCCACTAGAACGACTTCTGAAAGTTTCTGGCTGTTCATTGCTATCGGTTTCATTCTCGCTAGTTTTCTTCTCTTCCTGTTTCTTCTCTTGAACAACTTGGGTGGCGTAAACTTCTACATCTCGTTGGATAATTTCTTCTATCTGGCTGGCAAAACTAGAAAATGCCTGTTCATGACTAGAGAAACTTACATAAGCACCGCTTAATTGAAAAAACTGCCAACCTTGGGTTTTTAAAGATTCTACCGTGCGGCGATAGTGCCGCCAGCGTTCTCCATAGTGAAAAAATTCTTCGACAGCAGCACTAATGGCGACAACTTGACTTAAACCAAATGTTGCCCAAACAACAGTGTCACGAACTTTACTATTATTAATATTCAGACTGACCAAAGCAGGGAGAATTATACCGCCAACAATGGTCAGTAGCCTAGCACGGTAATACTTATTTCGTGCTTGTCCTGCTTGTGCCTCCATCCACAGAACTTGATCTAACCAACGGGACGTTAAAAACTTTCTTTGTAGGTCTTGCAGTTTTAAGGTATCAAAAATTTCGCCAAAATCTTTCTTTAAAAATTCTTGATAGGGGTCTTTTTTAGCCATGATGCACTCCTGAGATAGAAAGTAAGTTAGTAATTGTATAGGTTAACTCTTCATGTTCGGCATCTAAGTTGATGGTTTGCAGCTTACCTGATGCGGCTAATTTTGTAGCTCTTTCATCAGTAACACAACCAAGTAAAGCGGAAGCAAGTTTGTCTGCGGTTCTGCCACTACCAGCGATCGCCATGACCAGTCTACCAGCACTAACACTATTTAGAGCATCCACAAAGGTAATTTCTCCACCATTTATTAGCACTGTTACTGAGGGATGTTTTTCTGCTAAAACCGTTGCTACATCTACTATCCAAGGTGATTCATCTCCCCAATTATTCCCTGGAACTAAAACAAAATGAGTATGGTCCGACTGTAACGGGGAAGCATCATCAGATGGACTCGTAGTTTGTCCTGGGAGAATCACTTTACCAACGGGTGCGACACCAATTAAAGGGAATTTCGCTTTAATATGACTGCGGGCATAACCCATTAATCGCATTACTCCTGCATCCGTACCTCCATCTACAACATAAGCGCCCAAACTTTCAGCAATGGGGGCTAATACTTCCACAAATAAACTTTGTATACGGATAAAATCAGCATTACTAATCTGACTTGCTCCTCCAACTATGACTAAAATTGGATGAGAATCACTCAGACCAATTTTTGTTAGTGCGTGAGGTAATTCGGCAGTTTCTGATACTGTAATTGCGATCGCAGCTTGCTCTCGATTAAAAGTAAGCTTAAAAGAATTATCCATGTATGGCAATTAAAGTAATATAATTTCTGTCTTAGTGTATTTAATTGTTAACAACAGCACAATATCGTTATCCTTAAGTGTACAGATTCATACCCCACGCCAAAAACTTTTGGCTTTTAAAGGTGTTAGCGTAGGGAGAAGTCAGTCTGGCTTTAACCCCGATGTTCTAATAATCTGCTACATTTCATCGTATTCTGGGTTTTCTACTCTTCTGGCTTCCATACGGGAAGAAGGTAAGAATTCAGCCCGACGTACAGGTGCTAAAGGTGGTGTAGGTCCATTATAGGGATGAATTACCTGAACAGTCCGGGTAGGACGCTGTTTAGGTGCAAACAAGGATAATACACCAGCGACAACAACTCCGCCACCAATGGTTAATGTCGCACCACCCACAGCCCAAAACATAGGCGAAGACCACCAATTATTTTGTTCAGGTTGTTGTAATGATGTGGCGATTTTTTGTTGATTGGCTTGTTGGGCTAACTGCCATTCCCGTTGGGTAAAGCTTTGAACTTGTACCTGAAGTTGTTGGTTTTGCAACCTTAGCTGTTCATTATCAGCTTTAAACCTTTCCAACTGCATATTCATTTTTACCCTTTCCACCTCTAAACGTTGATCAGAGTTGGGCGCAGTTGGTGGCTGATTAGAATATGCTGGTTGTCCATAACCTCCAGGATACTGAACAGAGGGTGGCATGACCTGGGGGGCCATTACTGTTCCCGGCATTTGTGGAGTCACAGCAAAATTAGACGATATGGGGGTATTTGTTCCTTTGAGTAAGACTAAAGCCGCTAACCCTGCTACAGCGACTCCGCCAATAAATGCCATACTTTCACTCATTGCTGTTAGCCCTCACATACTACCAAACAGTAACTCAGTTTTAAGTGATGCACTCTCACACACATAGTTTTTTTCCTACTTCAATATCATATTCAAATTTAAGATCAGCCAGTGTATCAGTTAGTTTTTTGCCTATCCTAATATATGCTGTTATTATTTAAGACTATCAGAGTCAGATTGTCCAGTTAACTATTCAGGCACCATTCATCCCACGCTGCCATTCAGTTCAGGGGCGGGGTTTCTGTCGGTTAAGCTAAAAAATAACAAAAAAATACACTGTTTCGTCATTTCTCCCTGTGGTTAATTGGGATTTTTCAGGGCTGTCTTGAGACTTTGGCAGAACTGAGCGATCGCTTGCAAACCCTCTTCTGCTGTCCCTTCTGCCAGTCGCTTAACTATGGCACTGCCCACAATTGCTGCATCTGCGCCCCATGCTTGTACTTGTCGCGCTTGTTCTGGATCAGAAATCCCAAATCCGACACCAATGGGTTTATCTGTAACATTGCGGATTTGCTGAAGTAAATCACCCACCCGCATTTGCATTTCGGTTCTTATTCCTGTGACACCAGTTACACTGACCAAGTAGATAAATCCTTGAGAAGCACGGGCGATCGCTTCAATTCTTTCAGGAGAACTAGTAGGAGCTACCAATAGGGTTAAATCTATCCCCACCTCACCGGCTGGTTTTAGAAGTCCTGCTGCCTCTTCTAAAGGCAAATCAGGCACAACTAAACCGGATACTCCAGCCTCTTTAATTTGTCCTAGAAACTTATCAACACCACGATGTAAAATCGGATTGTAATAGGTAAATAAAATAATAGGCGATCGCAAACTCGGACTAATTCCTTTGAGCATCTCTAACACCTGCTCTAAAGTTGTCCCCCTTTCCAGAGCGCGAGTAGCAGCCGCCTGAATTACCGGCCCATCTGCCAAAGGGTCAGAATAGGGTACACCCAACTCAATAATATCAGCCCCAGCATCATCTAAAACCTGCAAAGCTTTAGCAGTAGTTTCTAAATCTGGATCACCAGCCGTAATAAAAGGAATCAAAGCGCATTCCTGATTCCCTCTCAAAGTTTCAAAGCAACGAGAAATAGCAGTCATTTCACCTAATCAGTAGTCAGTGGTCAGCAGTCAGTAGTCAGTAGTTATTGATTAACAAACAACTGACAACTGAACAATGATAACTCTAAACCTGAGATTCTTTTTCTTGTTCAATCTCAGCTTGCAGTTTAGCTACTTCTTCAGGAGAGAGTTGATCAAGTTGCTTTTGTAAAAAAGCCATTTCATAAGCCTCCCGTTGTTCATGGTAGGTCATTTTATTCCCTATCGCTCGGAAAATATAGGTGCATAACCAGCCAATTAAACCAGCCATCAAGAAGACTTGACTCCAGATACCAGCATTTTGACTATCTAAACCCACTACTTGCAAACCCACATAAACCAAACCACTGGCTACGAAAACGCCGAAACCAATACCAATCGCGTCAATACGTCGCATGAGAATTATGACCTACCAATCTTAATTTAAGCAATTTTGCGGGGACGGGGATTCAAATTCACAAATGGAGACAGAACTAGCAACCCCGGAAAGAAAAAGAATACCAAAAAGTACATAAACACTCGTTCCACAGAACCAGCAGTGTACCATCTTAAACCCAAGTAGAAAAAGACAGCAATGGGTATTACCAGCAAATAAGCCCCAGCCAAACTCAGATACAGCAGTGCTACAACCATATTTCTTACCGCAATTTGAGAAAACTATAATTTGGTGCGTGCATTTTTGATCATAGGGTAATAAGCTGTCGCTCCTCCAACTTGTACCATAATCATTTTAGCAGCCAACAATCAGCAAGAACTATTTAACAAGTCACCCAAATAAAAATTTTTCAGCTTCGGTACTTGCCAAAAATAAAAAATGGTTATAAGATATTAAACTGTTGTTGCTAAACCCAAGTAAGTAGTGATTGACTACTTTGTTTATCAGCTAGATGTTCAACAAAAACATCAGCAAACAAATTTTCAAATCTACTTGCAAAATAAAAAAGTTAGTGGTATAGTAGACAAGCGGTGAAAAATCGCGCAAAAAAAGCAAATAACCCTTTCGGGAGTGTGGCGGAATGGTAGACGCTACGGACTTAAAGGATTGAGCCTTGATAGAGAAATCTTTCAAGTGTAAGCTCTCAAACTCAGGGAAACCTAAATCTATATGTATAGATATGGCAATCCTGAGCCAAGCCCGGAAAATCTCAGACTTGAGATATTGAAAAACTGGGAAGGTGCAGAGACTCGACGGGAGCTACCCTAACGTTAAGCCGAGGGTAAAGGGAGAGTCCAATTCTCAAAACCTACAAGGTAGTAGTGAAAGCTGCAAGAGAATGAAAATCCGTTGACCTTAAACGGTCGTGGGGGTTCAAGTCCCCCCACTCCCACTTGTAAAATAATTAGGAATGTGCTATTATACTAATTTGGTTCTTGTAACCTAGGTATTTTAGCACATTTTTAATTTATTTATGTAGATTATATACAGCAGATTGCAAGTCAATGTAGCTTCGGTTAGCTTCAGCCGATAGCATACCGTTGTGTTAGCCATAGGGTACAAAATCAAAAGCAAAACCCAAACAGGAAATGTATTTTACCTTCTCCCTTGTGCTGTATCAGATCGTGAAAGGATCAATTTTTGTTTGAATCAGCTTTGAGGCAGGCAGATTTTATATGATTCTGAATTTTGGATTAACTCAGTTTGCACTACTGGTTTATTAACAGCTAAAACTATACAAATTACATCTATGACAACTTAATAGTTTCTTCGTTAAGTTCTCTAAATTACTAGAGTATTCCGTCATTATTCACAAATTACTGTAATTTAAGATATTAGTTAGACTGAAGCAAAAACCATGAATAGTTAACAGGATCTTTATTACCAAGTTCCTGATATTTTCTTATTTTTAAACAAACAATTACTTTAGTTAGTTTTGAGAACTAGCATGATAAATAATAGCTTACCAACCTGACAGGGGGACAAGAAGGAGAAAAAGCTTATGTAGTAAGAGATACAGAATGTGGGAGCAAAAAAAGATAAGTAATAAATAGTAAATATGAACTAACAGAGTAAAATGATAAGTGAAATATACCAGAAAGTGTT
>JBJTUF010000137.1:0-5006 GCA_046080565.1 Cuspidothrix sp.
CAAAAATAAGGTGTAGATGTCTAGATTGCATTGTGCTGTCGAGGGTTTAGTAATTTCTCTCATTCTCCCATACCCATTACTAGACGACCCTTATTTATCAATTCACTATTTTGTTATTCTGTCAATGCGTAAGTCCTAAATACTATAAATAAGGAGAATAAAAGCTTTTTAAGTAAGTTACAGCATATTTCATATCAGTGAGGTACAAACTGAAATCATAAAACCCTTGTGGAACAGGCATCCTGCCTGTTAAATTTGTACCTCATAACATCGGGAAGTGCTGTATGATGATTTTTAGAAAATATCACTTATCTCTATTCCTGATTTTATCAGAATTCTGATTTATTAAATTTAATATAAAATTGTGTATTATTATATATGTAAATATTGTTTTATGGAAAATGTCAGTAAATTTTCTTAATGAACCAATCATCTCTTTTACAATTCTCCTCATAGCTATTTTTATTGTTCCACCGCTATTTGAGAGATTAAAATTACCTGGATTGGTGGGTTTGCTACTAGCAGGTGTATTACTGGGTCAAAATGGACTCAATCTCCTCAACCCTAAATCGGAAACTATAAAACTGCTTTCAGATATTGGTAAAATTTATTTGATGTTTGTAGCAGGTTTAGAGATTGATATTGAACAGTTCAACCAAACTAAAAATCGCTCAATAGGGTTTGGATTTTTAACTTTTTTAGTACCTTTAATTGCTGGTATCATCACTGGACGTTTATTCGATTTTAGCTGGAATTCTTCCATGTTAATTGGTTCTTTACTGGCTTCCCATACTCTCTTGGCATATCCAATTATCAGTCGTTTAGGAGTTATAGGCAATGAAGCAGTAACAGTGACAATTGGGGCAACGATTTTTACTGATACAGCTGCTTTGTTGTTATTAGCAATTTGTGTGGGTATTCATGGAGGAGATTTCACAGCTTTTAAATTATTCACTTTATTAGGTGGACTGACAATTTATTCAGTTGTGATCTTATTTGGCTTTAATAAAATAGGAAAAGAGTTTTTCCGCCGTACTGGTGAGGAAGAAAGTAATCAATTTTTGTTTATCTTACTGGCATTATTTTTGGCATCTGTGGGAGCGCAAGCCATTGGAATTGAAAAAATTGTTGGTGCGTTCTTGGCAGGTTTAGCTGTTAATGGAGTTTTGGGAAATAGTCCTGTTAAAGAAAAGGTAGAGTTTGTCGGTAGTGTTCTCTTTATCCCTTGTCTCTTTGTAGATATGGGTCTATTAATTGATTTACCTGCGTTTATCAAAACTCTTAGTTCAATTACTTTGACTGTGACAATTGTAGTGGCACTTATTAGCAGTAAATTTGTGGCAGCATTTCTAGCTAAAACATTTTATCGCTATAACAATTCAGAACTTTTAACAATGTGGTCATTATCATTACCACAGGTAGCAGCCACACTAGCAGCAGCTTTAGTTGCTTATCAAAGCCTAAATCCGGCAGGGGAGAGGCTAATCAGTGAGGATGTTTTAAATAGTGTTATTGTCCTGATGTTGGTTACGTCTATTATTGGTCCGATAATTACAGCTAGGTCTGCAAGGTCTTTACAAGTCCTTCCGTTTACAGAATGGACAGGAGAAGGAGATAGTCTATCGGTGTGGTGGGAATCTCAAGAGCAAATAGAGACGGTGGACAACGGTTTCCAGCAAGATGACCCGCCATTTATTGTCGTAGTCCCTATTTATAACCCGCAGACGCAACGTTATCTGCTAGAAATGGCGGCACTTTTAGCTCGCCATGAATCTGGAGAGATTATGCCTTTAGCTATTACTAAAGCCTACGTGAATATGGATGATCCACAATTAGTAAAGGCAATAGTACAAAGTCAGGAAAGATTGAGGTTGGCTTCAGAAATTAGTCAGGAATTTCAGGTAAAAGCATCACCAACAATTCGGATTGATGACGATGTAGCTTTGGGGATTAGTCACGCCAGTCGAGAACATAATGCTAGTTTAGTGGTGATGGGTTGGGGAAATACTGGGAATTTCCGCGCGCGTTTATTTGGTAGTTTGATTGATAAGGTTTTTTGGTCTTCTCATTGTCCGGTAGCAGTCACTCGTCTGTTAAAAAGTCCGACAGAAATTAAACGCATTCTTGTCCCTGTTGGTGACTTAATGAGGGTAACTATTGGGACTGTGAGATTTGCCCAAGTTTTAGCTGATGCTAATCAAGCTGAAGTTGTGCTTTTACACGTGAGTAATGCCTACAGCAGATTAGGACAAAATTCTATACCTGATGAGCAAGATACATATTTTGCATCTCAATTGTCTGATATTGCTAATCAAGGGAAGTTACAGGTTAATACGAGTATTTTAACAATTATTGGTGATGATATTGCCAAAGTGATTATTGAGCAAGCCGAGGCATTTGATTTAGTGGTTTTGCGTTCTGTTCGCTATCGTACAACGGCCGGTTTAGCGGTTAGCGAAGTGACAACCCAAGTGATTAAAAATTTGAACTGTTCGATTGTTATGCTGGGAGAACCTGCTGTGTAAAACCTATAAAGTCCCTCAGCTTTTACCAATATCTACAAATTATGGTGAAATAAACGCTAAAATTGATCAAGCCTTTGTATTTTCGTGGTTTTGACCCAGATAACTCAGAGTGCGGTTCACTGCATAAATCCCAATTGTCAACGTCCCTATCCTCAACCCTGGGGAAACAAATTCTGTAACAGTTGTGGCGCACCGCTACATCTCTTAGACCGTTATTTCTCTCTAAAACGCTTAGGCGAAGGGGGATTTGCCCAAATTTACACGATTTGGGATGAGAAAACACAAACAGAAAAAGTGCTAAAGGTGCTGGTTGAGACTTCACCGAAGGCGCTGGAATTGTTCATGCAAGAAGCGGAAGTTTTAAGTAGTTTCCGTAACTTAGGCGTGCCTAAAGTTGATAGTGATGGTTATTTTCAAATCAATTTGGTTAATCCCAAACCCCATCAATTGCCTTGTTTGGTGATGGAAAAAATCAATGGCTATACTTTAGAGGAAGTATTAAAAAGTTCTCCTCAAGGTTGTGCTGAAGATTTGGTCATTGGTTGGTTTATTCAAGTTGTGAAGATTTTGGAGGAATTGCATAAACGCCAAATTATTCATCGAGATATTAAACCTTCTAATTTAATGTTGCGTACTTCCACACCTGTTACACCTGCTAAGGATGATCAATTGGTATTAATTGATTTTGGCGGTGCTAAACAGCTTAGTGGTTCAGTTTTGCGATCGCATCCCACTTCTACAAGATTATACTCTTCCGGTTATAGCCCTCAAGAACAAGTTCGTGGTGGTAATGTTGGCCCAGCAGCAGATTTTTATGCTTTGGGTCGGACTATGATTCAATTACTCACAGATAAATATCCTCCAGAATTGGAAGATAGTCTCACGGGCAAATTACAATGGCGTAATTACCGACACATTAACCCAGATTTAGCCGATTTGTTAGATGAAATGGTGGAAGATGATGTCAAATTGCGTCCAGCCTATGCAGCTATTATTCACAAGCGATTACTGAAAATTGCTTCTCCATCATCAGGTAAAAATTTATTTACACGCACCAGTAAAACAGTTACTACATCCATTACAGATTTTACTCAAGCAGTCAGTAATACTACCATATCTATTATTCAGGGAATATTCAAATCCTTATTAGCTTGTGTGGTGACTGTTTGGGCAATGATATTAACAAGTATCTGTGCGGCAGTTGGAACTATAATCGGTTTTGTGTTGGCTTATCACACCAGTTTAGGCGATCGCTGGCTAGAATTACTCACCTATCAATTACCAAATTTAGTTAAAAATCAACCTTATATCGCCGCAGAAACAATAGTGTATGCTTTTGCCGGTTTAGGCACAGGTTGGGGTTTGACCTTATCTGGTTGTTTTGGCCAAAAGCGTCGGTTTCTCATTACAGCTTTAATGGGATTAATAGGTTATAGTTTAGGTTGGATAGCGTGCCAATTCATCACTAGAGAAAATAATGCGGAAACATTGGTAATATGGATGTTAATTTCACTTCCCTTACTCACCTTGGGCTTAGGTCTTCGCAGCCATAAAATAGCCTATATTGTAATTACTGGTTTAGGTAGTGCTAACCTCATCGCTATTTTGGTACGTTTAAACTTAGAACTACATTTATTCCATTTTGCCGGAGAACCCCAAGGATGGGATATATTCGCACCCCTGGGTTTTTTTAGTTTTGTGAGTATCTTAATTAGTTTTTGTTTAAGTGTAAGTTATTACTTTATTGTCCCTTGCTTACGGTGGTTGGGTTGGCGTTGATAAGCAAAAATTAAGTATTAGTAATTGGTTATAGCGGTATGAACTTGAATGAGATACAGTGATTAAATTACAAAACCTGTAGGGGCGTGGTCTCCCCGCCCTCGATTGTATTGCATCCAACCGATAACCGCTATAGTATTATACTAAGTAAAGATAATAACCTAAAAACAAAGCTTTTTACCCAGGGTATCACTAATATGAGTAATACTAATTTTTGGAAACCTGCTTACCAACTCTTCAAACCAGAAGAACCTCTAGCTAAATCTGAAGACTTGCAAAACTTTTATGTCCCCAGAGATAATAGTCCTGTAGATCAGCTTGTCAGCTTATTGGAAATGGAAGATGATCCAGCAAAATTTTTACTTGCAGGTCATCGGGGTGGTGGTAAAACTACGGAACTGCGACGACTAGAACAAGAACTTGCTAATACACATACTGTTATTTGGATAGATACCCAAACAGCCCTAGATAGATATAACATTGGCTATGCAGAAGTTGTAGTTTTGATTGGTTTGCAAATTGCACAGCAAGCGATTAAATCTAATTGGTTATTCAAAAAAGAGGTTCATCAGTACATAGTATGCTAAAATATTAAAGTAAAAATTCCAACCAGATGAGGAAGAACAGCAAAACCATTGATATAGTTGACTTAGGAGACCAAATTGTAGTTGACTGTAAGAGAAAATGTTGAAATTTAGGCAA
>JBJTUF010000138.1:0-3522 GCA_046080565.1 Cuspidothrix sp.
TATTACCAGTGCCGTTGATAGCCGCAATTCCAGTCAGAGTCAGGTTTTCTAAATTGTTACTCAGGGTGTAAGTGACAGATGATTGGACTAAATCCGTACCTTGATTAGCTGCTTCTGTGACTACATCACCTATGCTGTCAACAACATAAGTATCGTCTCCTAAACCACCAATCAAAGTGTCATTACCAGCACCACCAATCAGCGTATCATTACCCACAAGACCAGTGAGCTTGTTATTGCCACTATTACCAGTAATGATGTTATTGGCGGCGTTACCTGTACCATTAATGTTGCCATCACCAGTCAAGGTTAGGTTGGTTTTTGCTGCTGGTAATTTGGTAGTAACATTGGAAGTCACAGTATCAGTGATAGTGACAGTGCTAGTAACAAAGGGGATAGTTGCACCAACGGGGTTAGTTAAGGTGATGGTGAATTTTTCATCAGCTTCAGCAATTGTATCAGCCTTGACAGGGATAGTGATAGTCTTGCTTGTCTCCCCAGCTGCAAAGGTGAGAGTACCAGTAGCGGCAGTGAAATCAGTACCAGAAGTAGCAGTACCACCACTAGTAGCGTAGTCAACCGTTACCACAGTATTACTAGCTTCACTCAGAGTAACTGTCACCACAGCATTTACATCTACAGATCCCTCCACCACAGTCACATCATTAATACTGATTCTATTGACCAGGTTTAAAGGTTTCTCCAACCTCAACAAAATTTGTTCATTGTTGTCTACCGTAGGAGGACGACCGACTGAGAAAGGATAGTTGTTGTCATTGGCAACTAAAATCGTATTTTTGTCAATAACTACAACACTCTCAATAGTTACGAAGGGGAAGACAAAAGTAGTTTTGCCATCTCCGTTAATGTCGTTGGGGTCTTTGATGTTGAGTAAGTCTACAACTTCTTCCTTGGTTACATAACCATTAGCATCTGCTTTAGACAAGTCAATCTTAAAGATTCTCTTGAACTTAGCAGCATCTCCTTGATTATTATCCCGCTCAATCACCAGGTACTCATTATCATTAATGACAGTGATATCACCAATAGCATTCCCTGCATCATCCAACCTGTAGAACAGTTCCCTACTAGTGTATTGGCGGCTGGCAATGTCAAACTCATTAATCCGCAAAGCACCCGCAGCATCACCTTGAACCGTACCCTCTAGGAGCATATAGATCTTAGTTTTGCTGGCGTTAATTGCACCACCCTCAAAACCCTTAGAGCGACCTAAATTAGCAACAGCAGTTCCTGCCAGGACATCAGGATTTTGGGGAGAACGAACAATATTGTACCCAGCATTACTAACTAATTTGTCTCTGACAGTATCGCCCGTATCAGGAAAATCCGTAAACAGTGCATCTACACCTAATTGGAAGAACTGTTGGAACTCTAGCTGAGGATTACCCTTGTAATCTGCCGCTAAATAGCGTCCCTCATTACGGAAAGTGTAGGGGTGAACCAGCAACCCGGCATTATGAGCATCTAGAACCAAACTAGTAGGAGCTAACGTAGTTCTATCAGCATCATTAACCGTACCATCACCATTCACATCATCAGCATTGCCGTCGCCATTAGCATCAGTACCCCTAACGCTGACAATCATCCGTTTCCAAGGACCAATGGCATCAGCATATTTAGCAACATCAGCCAAACCTTGGGAAGTTCTTAAATCACCATAGGTGCGAGAGTCACCACTAACGATGAAGTCGTAAGGTTTATCTTCAATAATATTGCCATTGATATCAATACCACTGGCATCTAGAAGTTGAACCAGCGGGATATTTACCCCCGCAGCCGGCATGATAGTATCATGCAACTCCTTGAGGTTGCCAACTTCAAAGGACTGGATGAAGATGCGGCTAGGATCAGTGAAATTATTTGCCTTCAGGGTATCTATGAGGATTTGACCCAGATTACGGTTAATCTTGGTAGTTGTACCTACATAAGTAGCTTCAGAAAGAGAATAGGTGGGATGCTTGGTTTCAGGGTAGATACCAATCTTCTTACCTGTACTAGCTTCCACTCCCTTAACTAAATTAATAATTTCCGTCAGGGTAGGAATTTCAAATTGACCGTTAAAAGACTGGTCACGGAAAGACAGACGCTCAATAGCGCGTAATTCCTTAATTTCTGCCAAGGTAAAATCTTCAGCAAACCAACCCGTAACTGATGTTCCATCTAAAATTACAGTCTTTTTCCGATCTGCAAATTTAGCAATGGTAGCCACATTGGTAGTTGTATTACCAGTATTTACAGAACCATCAGCATTCAAAATCGCCAAAGCAGGTTCATGACGAGCAATGAGTACACCATCTTTAGTAACAACTAAATCAGGCTCAACAAAGTCAGCACCCTGCTCAATTGCCAATTGGTAAGAAGCTAAGGTATGTTCTGGACGATAGCCACTAGCGCCTCTGTGACCAAGGACATCGGGTGCTGTGCCGTCTAAAGTCTTAAATCTATCAGGTGTGGCAATAGGAGCTTCTAGTAACTTACCAGTAGCATCAAAATGTAGAAGGTAAGGACCAAATTCTTCACCAACCCAGATAGTGCCGTCTTTATCAAAAACAAAGGACTCGATATCAAAATCTGCACCAGTCAGGTTTCTAGCCGCTGTTGCATCATTGACAATAGTGAAATTAGTAATCTTCTTGTCTGGGTCAGAGAATTGGATGTAATCTAAAACTTTAACGCTACCGTCTCCATTCTCCGTACCTTTAAAGTTTGGATCTACACGATAAATCCGTAATAGGTAGTCAGCGCTATTTTCTTTTGCTCCGTAACCGTTGTCAGGTTGGAAGTAAAAACTGTTATTGTTGCCAATTTGAACAGCACTAAAACCTTGAATTGGTTGACCAGGGAATGGACCGATTTTACCATTAGCAGAAATACCATTACCAGATTGTGGACCTTCAGCAAAAGTATCCGCAGGTAAAGCAGAAAACCCTAGCAACTCAACATTTGGTACTGGGGTAGCAATCAACAGTTGACCACCATTTGAATGATTACCATTGAGGACATTCAACTGGTTGGGGTCTAGACCATTGGAAATGGTAGCTTGGACATCAAATAGATAGGAACTGCGACCGAGTTGGGAATTAGGCGTAGTTTCTTCGATACCGGATGTCTCCCAGTTTCCAAAAGAGGTGTTAAATGCCGTACCTTGAGCATTCTGGTCAATTTCAAACAGAGGTTTCACGGTATCGGTAGCGATGTCATAAGACAAAATACGACCATTGCGGTTCTGGGCTGCCATGACACTACCACCAAAAGCAGTGGTGTCTTCTTGAATGGCTATTTTGCCGTTTTTGTCAACAACGATGTTGTCGTAGCTAACTCCAGTATTGGGTCCACCAGTCAATACTAATTCAAAGTTATTAATTGCACCTGTGGGGTCAGCAGCATTGAGACTGAAACGATACATTTTACCGTAGGGGTTTTCTGCTTCTGCTGCTACTGTGGTAATAGTACCGTCTACCTTATTATTTGTACCTGTGGTGACAAAGTAGAAAGTACCAG
>JBJTUF010000139.1:0-7624 GCA_046080565.1 Cuspidothrix sp.
TTGCCTAAATTTCAACATTTTCTCTTACAGTCAACTACAATTTGGTCTCCTAAGTCAACTATATCAATGGTTTTGCTGTTCTTCCTCATCTGGTTGGAATTTTTACTTTAATATTTTAGCATACTATGTACTGATGAACCACAAAATCAAAATCTATGGCTTCTAAAGCGGCTTTAATTTTAGGATCAGGTTGGGGATATTGGCATTGATAGAGTTGTAGAAGTTCGAGAATTTGTTCGGTGTAGTCATTCGCATGACTTAAATTACCGTAAATGAAGTTAACGGGATTATTAATTTCGTGGGCGATACCTGCTACTAACTGTCCTAAACCTGACATTTTTTCGCTATGAATTAATTTGGTTTGGGTTTCTTGGAGTTGATGCAGGGTTTGTTCTAATTGTGTGGCTTTGGCGGTAGCTTTGGCTTCTGCTACACAGCTTTGCTCATATAGTTGTGCTTGTTGAATAGCGACTGCGGCTTGGTCTGCTAATTGTTGTAATAAATCTATTTCTGTTGTTTGCCAGTTTCTAGGGGCTGCACACTGATGAGCTATGAGTAATCCCCAAAGTTGAGTATCAATTTTGATAGCTACGATTAAGTTAGCTTGAATTTGTAGATTTTCTAAAAATTCTTGATGGCAAGGAGTTAATTCTGCTGTAGCTACATTATTAATTGCTCTGGTTCTACCACGCAAATAAAGATGGGAAGATTCTTGGGGAAAGCAAATTGATGGTAGTTTAACACCTAAAATTGACGACCAATTACTATTAATATCTTCAACAATGATATTACCTTCGAGTTGATTGAGAAATTTATAAATTATCACACGATCAGAATTGAGGAGATAACGCACTTCTCTCACAATGGTTTGGAGGGTGATATTGATATCTAACGTCCCTCGTATTTGGTCTGTAACGTGCTTGAGTGACTGAGTGAGAGATAATGATTTTGCTAATTCAGCAGTTTTTTCTTGAACTCGTTGTTCTAGTTGACTATTGAGAGTATGGAGTTCTTGATATGTGTGCTGTTGTTTAATGGCCATGGAGAAGCTATGAGATAAACCTGTAGCTAGTGATATATCTTCTTTTTTCCATTCTGGTGCTTGTCCTTTTTTGGTTTCTTGCCACAATTCAAAGGAAAGTTTGGGAAGTTGTTGATACTGATTTTCTTGTCTTTTTCCGGCCCAAAGTATTTCTGTGTCAAATTCTGAACGAAAAATACTAAATGCACCCAGGAAAGTTTCTCGATAGTGGAGAGGAATTACCATGATTCCCCGAATTGATGAGGATTTAAACAGGGGCGCTAATGTTTGTAATGATGGTTCTTGATCAATATCAGAAATTGTCTGAATTTTGCCTGGGTTACATTGTGCTATCCATTTCTGCCAGATGGAATGTTGTTCAATGGGAATTTGTGGTTGTTGACCTGATGTATACAGTTCTTGGGTAGATTCAATATATAGTCTGCCGCCAATGCTATTAAAAGCAGCTATGGTTTCTTCCACTGCTGTTTGCATTTGCATGGTGGGTAGTTGATGCAGGAGGGTACTAACTCGGTTGATGATGACTTCTCTTCTTTGCTGGGTGCGGCTTTCCCGCAGGAGGTTACTTTGGGAAATGGCGATCGCTACTTGATCAGATATTTGCTGGATTAATCTGAGTTCTTGATCTGAAATTGTTCTGGATTGACTATGATGGGATACTAAAAGTCCCCAAAGTTGTGGCTGTGAAGGTTCTTCGATGAGGTCATAGTTTAAAATTGGTACTACCAGGGAAGAGTTGACACCCATGGACTGTAAATATTGGATGTGACATGGGTCTACTTGACGGTAATAAATTTCTTGCGATTTTAAAGTTTCACCTGTTTCGAGAGATTTAAGTGGTGATAGTCCAATTTCTCCCTTACTTACATCTACGATGGTACGCTGTCGCGCTATTAAGAACATTTCCCTTGATTCTAGGGGAATATCGTTAGCTGGGAAGTGTAAGCCTAGTAATGATGGTAGCTGTTGTTGATGGATAGATTCGGCAATGACCTCACCGCTACCGTCAGGATCAAACTTATATACTTTCACTCGATCTGTATTCAAGAATGAACGAACCTCATTGACTGTGGTTGTTAATATTTCTTGTAGATCGAGCGATCGCCTAATTTGTTTAATCATTCGGTGCAGTAAACTTTCTTGGTCTAAGTTTTGCTGCAAACCGTTTGGCTGATGGCTAAATATCATTGCTTATTTTCACCTAATGGCAAGTATAACTTTTTGTTAACTACCCCTAATAAAAGTTTATAGCTTATAATTTTGTAAATTGACAATTTTTATAAAGAAACAAAGCTTGAATCTATTTTATACAAGGGTTAATGACATCTTACTATACAATAATACTGTTAACCCAAGCTCAGTAATAATACTAAAAGTAAATTCTCAGAATAGCTATTTTGATGAATTTTTGTATCAATTTCAGTTAAGCAATCAAGACAATCTATTATCACAGCAGATGACCATTTATTAATCGCATAACTTTGTGTATGCGCATCACTTTAAATTAAAGTATGAAATAATTTATTTTTCTGTAGTAGTAGAAGATTTGAATTTATCAGGAATGCTATCAAGTCATAAATTAGCACAAGCAATAGCAGACCGTGGATTTTATGACTTTAAACGTCAACTAGAATATAAAGCTAAAAAATTTGGCTGTGGAATTATAGGAGGAGGCAGCCTTATTATATAGGTTTCAAGGATTCATAATGTCCTAATTATCCTAGCTACAGCTATATAATTGCTGACAGATTTTATCCATCAAGTAAAACCTGTTCTCATTGTGGACACAAAAAAGAGTGTCTTTGTCTATGGGAAAGAATTTATCACTGTGAGAACTGTGGTTTTGAGATGGATAGGGATTTAAACGGTGCAATTAATTTATCGCGTCTGGCTAAGGCGTGTAAGTCTAATGAGGGATAGTAGCTCTCATGCACCCCGTTGAATTAGAAACTAAAGTCTAGTTTTGTCTAGGTTTTATATACCAGCAACCAACTACCTATGTCTTAACTATGGGATTTTTTGCTGATAAGGTTCGTATTTCTGTGCGCACACTCATGAGAATCTTACCTAAGTGATTTTCCCCAGTTTTATTTGCACCACAACCCCAAAAATAATCCGTAGGTGAATCTTCTACCAGTAGATCATCACCAGTAGCTAATAATATTTCTCTAATATCAAGATAGGTGATAAACTTTCTTAGTACCGCAGCCCGCATAACTTGAGTTTTGACTAATTCCCAATCTACACGAAGACAACGAGTAGAACAACGCCCTAAAGCTGCTGCTGCTTCAGGAGTAGGAGCAACATTAATTAAAGGTATAATTGAGGCATCGGTACTACCGACAAACTTTTGTCCTTGATAATAATGCTCAACAGTTGGCCAATAAACGCCTTCCATCTCAATACCGTGGAGAGAAAAGTTAGAAAAACAGCCATAGGGCTGATAAACCTTGTAAAAGTAAATAGTCATCTGAAAATTAGTCTTTTATACTAAATTAGCAAAATCAGTTATATCGTTCTGATATAAAACAATTTAATATTAAGAAAAGATAAAATACATCAGATATATCAGAAAAGTTTGTACTTTTATAAAGTATAATTAAGAAAAAGATAAACAAATCTAGTTAAATGGCTTGAGTTCATGAGCTATTACTTCTAGATATGGTTAAAGTTTCTTACTAAACCGAAAATTACCATCATCCTGTGTTAACACCTACGTTAGCGCTCAGGATGAGGATAAAGGTATCAATTTCCCAGTTGGAGAGGCAAGGCGTGAGTCAGTATCAACCTGCTGAATTAAAGCAGTATAATCCAGAGGCGATCGCTCGTTACTTTCGCTACCGTCCTTGGTTAGCATGGGGACGACTACTACAAATCCTATGGTCTTTTCTAGGATTTATACTTAGTCTCAAGTGGGACGAATGGCAAGATGAAGTAGAGGAAAATCAGGGCAAACGCGCTACTCAGTTGCGAAACATACTGACAAATCTCGGTTCAACATTTATCAAAGTTGGTCAAGCTCTCTCCACTCGTCCTGACTTAATCCGTAAAGATTTCTTGGAAGAACTGATCAAGCTACAAGATCAGTTACCACCTTTTGACAATGATCTGGCATACTACATTATTGAACAGGAACTAGATCGCTCAATTGGCGAAATGTTTCGGGAAATTTCCTCTGTTCCTGTAGCAGCAGCTAGTTTAGGGCAAGTTTACCGAGGTCGCTTAATTAGTGGCGAAGAAGTAGCAATTAAAGTACAGCGCCCAAATTTACGCCCCTTACTTACCAAAGATTTATACTTGATGCGTTGGGCGGCAAGTTGGCTTGCTCCCTGGCTACCACTCAATCTCGGCCATGATTTAACCTTAATTGTGGATGAATTTGGCACAAAGTTATTTGAGGAAATTGATTACATCAATGAAGGAAGGAATGCGGAAAAATTTGCCCATAACTTCCGTAACAATCCCGAAGTCAAAGTTCCCAATATCTACTGGCCGTATAGCAGTAATTATGTTTTAACACTGGAATGGATTAATGGTCTTAAACTCACAGATACTCAGGGCATCCAATCTCTAGGTTTAGACCCAGAAGCCATTATTCAAATCGGTGTCACTACTGGCTTACAACAACTATTAGAGCATGGCTTTTTCCATGCTGATCCCCATCCTGGTAACTTATTCGCTATGTCCGATGGTCGGATGGCTTATATTGACTTTGGCATGATGGATCAGTTGGAAGAAACCACCAAGGAAAGTTTAGTTGATGCCTTGGTTCATTTAGTCAATAAAGATTACGCTGATTTAGCCACAGATTTTGTTAAACTTGGGTTTTTAACACCCGAAATTAATATTTCTCCCATTATTCCAGCCTTAGAAGCAGTATTGGGTAATGCTATTGGTAAGAATGTTCAGGATTTCAACTTCAAAACTATTACCGATGATTTCTCGGAATTGATGTATGAATATCCTTTCCGAGTTCCAGCAAAATTTGCCTTGATTATCCGTTCTTTAGTCACACAAGAAGGGATTGCTTTAAGTCTTAATCCTAATTTCAAAATTGTGGAAGTGGGTTATCCCTACATAGCCCGGCGGTTATTAACCGGAGAATCTCCAGCATTAAGACGGCGGTTACTCAATGTGTTGTTTAAAGACGGTAAATTCCAGTGGGAACGTTTAGAAAACCTCATTACTATTGCTCGGACTGATAGCCAATTTGATGTTTTACCAACGGCACGAATGGGGTTAGAATATCTACTTTCAGAAGAAGGCAAATTTCTCCGTCGGCAGTTGGTACTAGCACTAACGGAAGATGACCGTTTACATACAGAAGAAGTACAACGTTTATGGGATTTAATTAAGGATGATTTACCCCCAAATCGTTTACTCAATGTAGCAATTGAGCTATTAACAGAGTTCTCAAAAGAAGGTGTAGCCGCTATTTTGGCAAAATAATTTCTTGAACAAATAAAAACGAACTTTAATAACAATTAGGAGTTTTGATGTACTATTATCCTTTACAACCCCCTTACTTTTTACTATTAGTTGGTTTTCTCACTGCCTTAACTTCTGGTCTGGCATTATCTGGCACTTTAAAAGTTATTGTCCAACAATGGCCAAACAATAAATCTAGCGAAGTAAAGACTAATACCCGTTCTTTTTATAAACAATTGTTAGTACCATTTATTGGCATTACTAGTGGTGTTTGTTTATTTCTCTCTTGTGGTTTAGAGATATTTGGTTTTCCTTCTCCTCTAGCTTTGGGTATTGGTTTACCTTTAAGTCTAGGAACTTGTTTATTTGTTTGGTGGCAGTTGGGCGGTTTGCTAGATTATGTGAAAAGTCAAGGAATGCAGTCTTTAGATTTAGATTCTTGGTCTTAGATGAAGTAAGAATTTAGGAGTTCAGGAATTGAGGATGAAGAAGCAAGAATTCCTCCCCTGCTACCCTTCTTTCTTCTTACTCTCATCTGTCACCTGTTCCAAGAATTATTTTTTAAGTTGGCGAAGTTGATTTTTCAGATTATCAACTGTTTGTTCCCATTGACTTTTTTTCTTGGGTGCGGGAATGGTAGCAGGGGGTATATTGGGATTCAGATTCCGATAATATTCCCAAATTTCCCAATAGGGACAACCTGGTTGAATCCTAATTCCTGCCCAATGGAGATATTGTAGAGGTTGATTGACTGTTGGATCAAATAACCTATTACCTTGGACTTGAAAATGTGGTGTTCCGCCCCAACTTCCTGGGGCTTTTCCTTCTCTACGGACTATGTTAAAACGTCGGGGAATACGCTTGAGGAGCATATAGTTGATAATTGGTTGATCTGAAGTTTTTTCAGAAAAATCAAAGTATTCTGGATGGGATGCACATTCTGCAAATGTTTCATATAAGTCATTTTCGGAAATTAAGTTTTTCTTAGAACCCCAAAAACCACCATTGAAAATTTCTTGGACTTCATTATTTGTAAATACGTTATTTTCTAATACTTGGGAACTAAAAACATTTTTAATTCCTCCTAAATGTTGGTAATCACAACAGATAAAGTCAGTGTTTGCTAAATAGTTGAGATTATCAATGATTTTTTCAAAGACAACAATATCAGTATCAATATATAAAAACTCATCAAATTCTCCAAACCAGCAAGCTTGTTTACGAAATTGATTAGGACGGGCAAAAAACTGTCCACCAAAGGCTTGATATAATTTTTGGGAAAGACGATCAATAAAATCTAGGTCTTCATAGACTTTGACACCATAATGTTTAAGTAAAAGATCAGCAATAGTATGATAATTGTCATCGTAGGGAATCAAGACAATTGGTGTTTGAGTATCATGTAAACGAATACTATTGAGAAGAGCGATCGCTTGCTCTGTCACTTTATCATTAGCGATAATATAAATTCCCCTATTCATAAATCAAACCTCTACTTTTTATTTAATCTTAATTTTTTGAGAATTTTTGTTCCTAAACTGGGAGGAGCATCATAAGCCTTTGGGTTGGTTATAAATTTCGGTCTTTTTTCTGGCTCATGCAAATAGCGATAGTGCAAGAAAACATCCCGATAAGGAAAATCAATATTTTCTCCAGCGCACACTTGATTAAATATTTTCGATGATAAGCCAATGTAATGAAGATAAGTTAATATATTGCCTTTGTCATAAACAATATTATCTTTGACTTCAAAATGAGTAGAACTTACACAACATCCTGTTTTTTCTTCATCGGAAAGATGATGGGCAAAATTATAATGGGATAGACCTAATCGCATTACCATATAGTTGATAATTGTTTGATCAGGTGCCATATCATAGAGAATCTCTGCTTCTCCTTGTCGTAATCTTTCTAGCACAAAATCGCACTGTTGTTTAGGAAACACATCTTTTTTAGAGCCGTAAAATCCTGAGCAAAATATTCCTGTTTCTAATTCTTGGGGTGTAAATATTTCTCAGGGCTATTTCATTCTAAATAATTGCTTGAGAGTGGTAAGACCAAAAGAAGCAAATCTTTGTGCTTGAGCCATGTTTTTAAAGTCATGAGAACGGTAAAGATTTAGAGCTAAATTACGAGCTACAGCAAAAATTTGAA
>JBJTUF010000140.1:0-7942 GCA_046080565.1 Cuspidothrix sp.
TGAAATAACCATCGGCATTTTTTCCGGGCTATACTAACAGTAACTATCTCTAGCCCTCATGATTACGTCAAGTCTGGCTCACATGAAAACATCCTCAAAGCCCGACACAGACAGCCTTTTTAATTTTCGGACAGGTCTAATATTTACTGATAATGATATTTCTTCTAGCGTTGGTAATTTTCGCCGAGGTATTAAAATCAATGAAGGTAATTTATTAGGCATTGGAGATGGATTAGAATTATCCTACACTAATAGTGATGGAAGTAATGCTTTTGATGCTAGTTATACTTTACCTGTTAATGCTACCAATGGCACAGTTGAATTGAGAGGAGGTATCACTAATACTAACGTAATTGAAAAGCCTTTTAATCGTTTGGATATTACTGGAGAATCTCACACTTATCAACTTACCTACCGTCAACCAATTGTATCTAAACCAAATCAAGAATTAGCTTTAGGGTTGACTTTTTCCCGACAGGAAAGCCAAACTTCATTATTAAATGAAGGATTTCCGTTATCTCCCGGTGCAAATAATCAAGGTGAAACCAGCGTTTCTAGTTGGCGGTTTTTTCAGGAATATGTACAACGCAGTCCCCGTCAAGTTTTGGCATTGCGATCGCAATTTTCCCTCGGTACAGACATTTTTGGGGCTACAGTTAATAATAATGCACCCGATAGCCGCTTTTTTTTCTGGCGCGGACAAGGACAATATGTACGGTTATTAGCTCCAGAAACATTGTTAATTCTGCGTTCTGACCTTCAGGTATCCTCAGATCCATTATTATCTCTAGAACAGATGGGAATTGGCGGTTTTAAGAGTGTTCGGGGCTATCGTCAAGATATATTACTCACAGATAACGGTGTGATTGCCTCCGCAGAATTACGGTTTCCCATTGTGCGTTTTCCTCAAATAAACAGCGTTTTACAAATTGCCCCATTTATTGATTTCGGATTAGGATGGAATGATTCTAAAGTGAACGCTAATGTCCAATCTAATAGTTTATTGGGTACAGGTTTAGGGTTAATTTGGCAAATGAGCGATCGCTTAAATGCCCGTTTAGATTACAGTATCCCTTTAATTGATGTCAAATCAAATAATCAAACTTTACAAGATCAAGGTGTTTATTTTACTTTTAACTATTCTTTGTTTTGAAAAGTAGGGAATAGGGAACAGGGAACAGGCAAGAAAGAGGGTAATACAATAATTTCTCCCCTGCACCCCTGCCTCCTTAAAATACCCGATGTTGTAAAGATGGCATTTGGCGACGGACTTGTTCTAGTCGGGTGGGTTTAATTTCCGCGATCGCTACCCCTGGTTTTTCCCCAGCATCGGCTAAAATTACACCCCAAGGATCAATAATCATGGCGTGTCCGTGGGTTTGGCGACGGTTATAATTAGTACCAGTTTGGGCGGGGGCAATTACGTAACAAGTATTTTCTATTGCTCTTGATTGCAATAATACTTGCCAATGATCTTTACCAGTAAAAGCCGTAAAAGCTGCGGGGACAAATAAAACATCTGCACCCTGTTTAGATAAATGTCGGTATAACTCAGGAAACCGGACATCATAGCAAATAGACAGGCCAATATTACCGAAATCAGGGGAAGAATACACACCAGGTAATTCTTGTCCAGCCATAACGGTACTTGATTCTTGATAGGTATTACCATCAGGAACATTGACATCAAACAGGTGAACTTTTTGATAACGGGCGAGTTCCTGACCGTTGGTAGCGATGAGTAATGCTGTATTATATACCTTACCGCTATCATCTACAGGGATGGGGAAACCGCCGCCGAGAATGGTAACTTGAAACCGTTGTGCCATTTTACGCAGAAATATTTCCGTAGCTTGGGCGATCGCATTTCCTTGGGCAAGTTTATCTTTCTCCTCCCCCATAAAAGAAAAATTTTCTGGTAAACCAATTAATTCTGCACCCTGACGCACAGCCAAATCAATTAATTCTTCTGCTTGTGCCAGATTTTTTTGCAAATCCGGTACACTCGTCATTTGAATAGCGGCAGCTAAATAAGACTTCATAGATTCAAGAACAAACGGTAGATTGAAACAACTATAGATATCTCAATATATCCTTATATCATCTCCGTTTAAACTTCGATAGCATGACTCAATCCTTAACTGTCATCAGTCGTTTTTTTAAAGCTAATGGCACGTTTTTGGCCATTTCTAAACCGTCCGTATTTTTCCAGTTAGTTTTTTCATCCCAACGCACATCACCATAGATATCGTCACTCAGGATAGCACCCATAAAGTTTGCACCATCACAGTCTGCACCCCGCAAGTCCGCACCACTGAGATTTGCACGACTCAAATCTACATCTTTAAGATTAGCATCACGCAAATTAGCACCACTGAGATTTGCAGCACTCAGATAAGTTTCACTTAAATTTGCGGCTGTAAAATTAGCCTCTTTTAAATCTGTGCCAATGAAATAGGCACAATGTAGATTAGCATAGCTGAAATTTGCCCCACATAAACTAGCCCGGCTGAGGTCTGCATCTGTCAAGACTGCATAACTGAGATTTATTTGTAATAAACTCGCACCCCGTAAATGAGTACCACTGAGAAATTGACCCACTAAACTGCGGAAATTCTCACCATCTAAACAGTTACTGTAATGAATAATATTTTGTAATTGGTAGGTGAAATTATTTCCTTCTGGTTGACCAGAGGGATAAAAAATTATATGTTCTTTGAGTACCTCATTTTCTTGGGCATAACGCTGGATAGATAATAGTAAAATCATCACATTTAACCCAGCATAAATATCTATCTGACGCTGACTTAATTGATAAATACCACCATTCTGTAATGATCTGAGATTGATTTTGGCTAAAGTTTCTTCAGCAGTATCAATAAATTTACTTTGACACCAACTACTGTAAAAGTTCTCTAACCGTCTATATAATTGTATCCAGCGAAAATCAGCAATTTCAATAATTAAACCCAGCAAATATTCAACTATATCTTTACTGAGAATCCCGAAACCTAGCAAATCATAAATTTGCCAATTCATTTCCGCTTCAGTGGTAATCAGTTCTTTACCAGTTTCCGTTTCTTGAGATTCTGTCCAACTAATCAAACTAAATTTTAACCGTTCTGCAAACAGAAAATTAGTTAAACCTTGAGAGTGAAATTTTATCTGATATTCTGATTGATATGTAGAACAAATATAAAAATCTGCCCAAGGTGTGGTGATATTTTTTTCATGAATTGCACTAGGTTGAAACTCTCCATTTAATTGAACAGTATCAACAGCATTTTGGGTTAAAGTATCTCTTAACTGTGGTGATTGATCATAAAAACTATGATCTAATTTACTAATTAACCAAGTGATAGCAGATTCATAAATCAACGCTGTTGCAGTGCGATAATTATGACCAGATAAATTATCAATTACTATTTGATCATCTCTATACATTCCGGCCAGCCAATATAACAATAGAGGTTCACTAATTAATTCTTTAACAATAGCTGGACATTTATTACTTGCTAATAACTCCTGTAAATTTGGCTTTTCTTCTTGGTTATTAGGTAAAGATTGCCATTTTTCTAACCATGTTATCTGTTGTTGTTGATTAAAAGGCAGAATTTCTACTTTTTCTAAATTAGTAGGTAAATTAGAAATAACTGATAGCGGTATATAATTACTCGTAATTAATACCCTGTGTTGCATTTTTTCATCATTTTGACATCGTTGCTGAAATTCAGCAACTTGTTCCATAAATGTTTCTAGAATATGTTTATTTCTGACTGTTAGTGGCAATTCATCCCAACCGTCCAAAATGAAAATGAAGCGGGTATTCTTATTTTTTAGCCAGTGATTATCAGTTTGAATAAAACTTATGTCTAGGTTAGCTTTCAATGTATCTTCTAACCGAGATAACAAAACCTTAATATCTTTAAGATTAATTAAAATTGGTGTCCACAAAGGATGCAAATGCTGTTTAACCCAATTTGCAAATACTTGACAAAAAACCGTTTTACCTCTACCACTTTTACCTTGAATAAATATTACTTTTTCTGGATTATTTTCCATCAAGATATTTTTCTTTACCCATGCTTCTAAATCAAAAGCAGCAGCATCAATATCTCAGGGCTGTTTCATTCTAAAATCTGACATTTTATGTATTTACGACAATGCGTCATTTTAGGCTTCAGGAATTCCATCTCACAATGGCTGAAAACACCTAAATTCGTTGCTTAAATCTAGAATGAAATAACCCTGATCAATATCTATTTCTCCATATTTATTTACAGGTTTCGCTTGAGGGGAAATATAAATATCTTTAAATACACAAGTTTGATCAAAAACCTGATTAAATAATGAACTACCAATCTGATTTTTGAGATATGTTTGCAGATTTTCCAGATCTTCAGCTTCTTTTTGCCATTGTTGGTGACTATCTGGGATAAATGCTTGGATATCATCATCTAAAGCTATCAAAGATTGAATAATATAACGATGGGTATTGACAGCTACTCTTTTAGTTAAAAGTGTTGCAGGATACTTACTCAAACTTGGGGAAATTAATCTTGTAGATAATAGTTGATTAAATGCTATTCCTAATGGAGATTCATGAAAACATTCAAGAGTTTGGATTGCTGTTTGTGCATCTAATTCAATATTATTGATATTATCTAAAATTGTCGCTAATTCTTTATTTTCCCCAGGTTGATCATAGTTTAAAGTAGGGTATAAAGATAAAATATCGCGGATACTTTCTAAATAAGCAGTTTGAGTAATAATAGCTATGTAGTCTTCTAAACCCAGTGCTAGTTGGGAAATATCACGATTAATTTGGAGTAAAGTTAATCCTAATGATAAAAATGATAATTCACTCTTAATAATATCGGTTAAAGGTGAACACAAAACATCTAATAAAGAAGATGAATTTTCTGGAATAGTTGCTGCTGCTAAAACTGCTTTACTAGTTTCGGCAGTTGTATTACTACTATTTATAATTGATAAAGATGAACGCAATTGATGCCATATATCTGAGAGAGATTTTTTCATGTGTTATCACTACTCCAATTAGTGAAGAATCTAATCTCTAGAGTAACAGCGATAACTTATGATTATGTCTAGATATGTTGTCTTTGCAAGAAAAATTTACACCTTCAAACTTTATTAACAGTATAATTACGGTACTAGATGCTTGGATTGCGATTAATCCAAATTCCTCGCATCCCTACTGTTCTAGCACCTTGGTAGTCTTCCTTAAAGCTATCTCCAATATGCCATGCTTCTTCAGGTAAACATTTATGCTTTTTCAAAGCGATTTTAAAAATTTTTGGATCTGGTTTAGCAGCACGGGAATGGGTAGAAATAGTTACAGAAGTAAAATATTCTTTTAGTCCCAAACCCTGCAAGACTAAATATAACCGAGAATCAAAGTTAGATAATACACCTAGTTCTACTCCTAAGCGTTTCCAATTCATTAAAGCTAAAGGTACATCGGGGTAAACATACCAAGGTTCGGGAGTACCAAAGTGAATATAAACTTCGCTAAAAAAAGCTGAAAAATCGGAAAATGCTGGGAGAACACCCGCACCTTCAAAGGTATTTAAGGCGATTATCCGCCACCAATCATACTCTAGTTGGGGAATATCTCTAATATCTGCATCGAGAAAGATGGGTGGTGGTGCTGATTGAAAGCTTTTGACAAAGTTTTGATCTAAAATCTGGGGGGAAACTTCTACACCAAAATCCTGGGCTATTTGACTGTAAATTAGACCTACACTACCTTTAACGCCAAACAAAGTTCCTACAGCATCCACAAAAATAACTTTGGGTTTTTTCATAAAAGTAAATATCTAGGTAGTTAGTAGTCAGAAAATATATAGCAATCATATCTGAATTTGTGAAAATCCTGATGGCAATTTCTGACTCATTTTCCCATCAAAGATGTTAGGCGCGGAAACTGGGCGGGGAAAACCCGCCTCTACGGAAATTGATAGGACTGACACAAAAATCCTCTCAAACTCTCATTTGTCCTAGGACTTACGCAAGTGTCACACTAACAATCTGTTGTACGGTGCGTCAGACTGCATAAATCCTGCAAATAAACAGATTCTTGATGTCTGACGCACCCTACCAATGTGCCAGTTCCGTAAGTCCTGTCTCCCTGTCCTCTGTGTTCTCTGCGGTTCGTTTTTAGTAACCTGTGGGTAAGTTCTAACCTATTTAACGTGAATTCGATGAACCTCTCCCCAATCCCTGACGCAGCACAGGGGCATATTAATTTGTTCTTAGCATCATAAAATCGGAGTTTTAAGCCTCTCCTCATTGCGAGGAGAGGTTTACCAGAGGGGTCAAATTATTTTCGTCGAACTCACGTTATTTAGAAATGGCTTGTATTATCGGGCTAACTAACCAGTTAAAACCGACTTTTAATTGATGATTTAATGTGGGTAAACGATACAGATAGGCTAAACGACGGGCTAAGTATGCAAAAGAACCGTCTAGTTGCACACCTAACCCAGTGAGGGTGGCGTTATCTATTCCTAAAGCCATCATTTCTCCTAATGGTTGATAGCGGAAAGGAAGTAGGGGACGATGGGTCAGGGATGCCCAAATGTTCCAGGCGGTATAATCAGCTTGTTGGAAGGCGACTTGGGCGGTAGCGGGTACTTGTTTTCCTTCTGCGTCTATGGAGTCGGCTAAATCGCCTAAAGCAAAGATTTCGGGATGTTCTATAACTTGTAATTCAGGTGTGGTGGTGATTTGTCCGCGTTGATTTTGCTTGAGGGGTAAGCTTTTGACTACTGGGGAAACTTTTGTTCCTATCGTCCAAATTACTAAATCTACGGGAATGGTGTCTATTTGATTTTTATATTCTAGGGAAATGCTGTTTTGATCAATTGCTGCTACTTTGGTTTCTAAGTCAATAAATACACCTTTACTATCTAAGGCTTTTTTGGCGGCTTCACGATTAAATTCTGGGGAAGTGCGTAAAATTTGATCGCTGATTTCGATAAGGCGGAAACGTCCTTTTTGCCCCATTCTATCTGCTAGTTTACAGGCTAATTCTACTCCACTGTAACCCCCACCAACTATGGCGACACGGATTTTTTCGGGATTGGTGGCTTCGAGAACTCGTAGACCTTCTCCTAGTCGGTAAGCATCAGTAATAGTACGGAAAGGATAGGCATAAGTAGCCGCACCGGGAACTAAGTCTAGGGGTGTTTCTCCACCTAATGCTAATACTAGGCGGTCATAATTGAGTTCTGATTTATCTGCTAATTGGACTTTTTGTTTGTTGATGTCTATTGCGGAAACCGTGGCCTGGTGAAATTGAATATTTGTTCCTTGGAGGAGTTCTGAGTAAGGTGGGGCTATTTCCCAGGTTTGCAGTTCTTTGGTGAGGAGTTCGTAAAGGAGGGGGGAAAAGACAAAGCGATCGCTCTGATCTACTAAAATGATCTCAGGTTTGGGTGTAGAATCCCAAGGTAATTGGCTTAAACGCAAAGCGGTGTAAAGTCCACCAAAGCCACCACCTAGTATACAAATTTTTGTAGTTGGTTGAGTCATGGTTTGTATAAGAAAGCTAAATTCCAGGAGGTAATTGATTCTTAGTTTAACGAATTATTACGATTTATTGCCATTAACCAACAATCCTGATATTTACCTTCATGGAAATCATGACCTGGTAAAAGCTTGACCTTTACAAAACCACATTTTTCATAACAGCGAATAGCGGGGAGATTTTTCACATTAGGATCAATGACAATTTGACCAGCTTGGAGTTTATTAAAAATATATTCTATGGCAGATGAAACAGGGTTAGCGCATCTCAAGCCCTATTGACAGGGGAATTACAGTAGAGGAGAATAGTTTGCGATGGATGCTGCTAACACAGAAATCATGTATTGATCATTCATCGCAGCTCGTCTTGACTTTTGTCGAATACTACGAC
>JBJTUF010000141.1:0-7181 GCA_046080565.1 Cuspidothrix sp.
TGGTGGATGTCTCCTCAAAATATAGATCATACTTGGAAGGTGAATAAAAATACTAAAACTGGATATAGAGAAGTTATTCCTTTTGTGACTGAATGGGTAGAATTATTTGATTTAAAAAATCCCAAACCATTAAATATTTTATCAAGAAAGGTTGAAAAAATTGCCTCTGTACAAAATATTAATTGGATGCGAAGAGATATATCCAGATGGTTTAGAAAAGTGGGAATTGATTTTCAACCTTATGATTTACGCCATGCTTGTGCAATTCGAGCGCATCTTCAGGGAATAGCAATTAAAGCAGCAGCAGATAATTTAGGTCATACTGTTGATGAACATACTAAGACTTATCAAAGATGGTTTGGGATTGAAAATAGGAAAAAGGCTTTTGGTGAGGTAATTAGTCAAAGGTTGTTAATTGAGTTGCAGAAGAATGAGATTTTGGCGTTAAGGATGGAGAATGAAAGGTTGAAGTTAGAGGTGGAAAAGTTGAGATTGTTGGAGAATGTTTAAATCAAATGAACTGTAAACTTTTTGATTTGATTTGTAAATCACTAAACAAAGGTTCTCCATTATCTAGTATCTTGACCTAAAGTAAGTGTTTATGTGTTATGCTAATTTCACAATTTTTTTAGTCTGATTAGTAAAACTGTGAAATTACAGAGAAATTCTTTAGGATGGGCTTTGAATTATTTGTATCAGGTCAGTGATACAGATTTATTTCCAAGACCAATTGAAATTGATGTACTTAAAGCTATAGAAACTGATGCTATTGACGCATTTGAGAAAATCGATCTGGGAAATTATTCATTTGGTTCTGCTAGAAGATTTATTGTCCCCAAAGGTGAAACATCTTATAGAACTGCAACACAACTTGATATAATTGATACACTGTTCATAACAGCAGCAATTTATGAGTATGGTAGCCAAATAGAAAATCGGCGCATTCCAAACAGAGAGAATAAAGTCTTTAGCTATAGATTTTTACCTCTAACAAATTCTTTATATGATCAGAGTATAACTTGGGTAGATTTTTGGAATGCTTGTCGAAGAAAAGCTATAGATTATGATTATATTGTTTGTCTTGATATTGCCGATTTTTATAATCAAATTTATCACCATAGTATCGAAAATCAGCTAATAGAATCACAATTTCCAAACCAGCTTAAAGAATGGATTATTAGTATGCTGGAATCAACAACAGCAAGAGTTTCTAGGGGTATCCCTGTTGGTCCTCACGCTACTCACTTACTTGCTGAGATGTCGTTAATTCCAATAGACAATAGTATGTTTTATAAGGGAATAGATTTTTGCAGATACGCAGATGATATAATAATTTTTTGTAATGACTACACACAGGCAAAAATAGTAATATATCAAATTGCTGAAATACTCGATAAACAACAGAGACTAATTTTGCAAAAGCAAAAAACAAAAATATATAAGAACTCAATCGAATTCAGAGAATATTGCTCTCAAATGATTCAGGATAGACCTATCAATGAGAGTGAAAGACAAGTCATTGCATTGATAAAGTCACATACGCAGGAAAATCCATATGCAACGGTAAGCTTATCTAGGTTATCTAATGAAGAACTTCAACTGTTTGATCAAAAAAATATTGAATTAATTATACAAGAGTATCTTACCAGTGAAGACCCAAATTATAGCCGATTGAGATGGTTTTTAAGACGTTTATCTCAAATAGGCACACCAGCGGCAGTAGAATACTGTATTAACAATATCAACGATTTAACCCCTGCAATTAGTGATGTTTGTAACTACCTTGTTGCAGTCACCAATAACTACAGTGGAAATTGGAAAATTTTAGGAAATAATATTCTAAACATTTTAAATTCGGATTTAATAAAGTCGAATGAATTTTTTCAAATGACTCTTTTAAGCTTATTTGTTAAAAATGTTAAGCTTAACAATATTAATCAATTGATTGCTCTATATAATAATGCTTCACCGAGTATTAAAAGAGAAATTATTCTTAGTGCTTACCAAGCCAATGCAATTGACTGGCTCAGAGAACTGAAAGAAAGTTATTCTGGTTTTGATATTTGGTTAAAGCAAGCTTTTATCGTGGCCTGTAAAGGCTTGCCAGAAGATGAAAAAAGATTTTTTCTAGACCATGCTGTTGAAGATAAAACTTTAATGAATTTATTAAAAAAATGGTCTAAACAACGATAGTTTTTTCTACTTAATGAAGACTAACATCTCACGTTAAACTTTTATAAAGATACTGATAAAATCATGATAATGCAGCAGGATTATAGTGCGATCGCTATTTTTGGTTTAAGTGCGATACCTATGGTGCGATCGCTATTTCTGGTTTAAGTGCGATACCTATAGTAAGCGATCGCTATTTGTGATTAAAGTGTGATACCTATAGTGAGTGATCGCTATTTCTGGTTAAAGTGTGATACCTATAGTGCGATCGCTATTTCTGGTTAAAGTGCGATACCTATAGTGAGCGATCGCTATTTCTGGTTTAAGTGTGATACCTATAGTGAGCGATAGCGAAGCGCTGCTGCAAGCAGTTCGCCATTTCTGGAGTGGGAACGGGTTTATCATCGTGGTGTAATAAAGCTGGAATAATACCAAAATATATTATATATTGGTATTAAACAGGAGTAAATTATATGCAAAAGAATACAAGTGTTACATTAGGCGAGCATTTTGAAGCATTTATCGCCAGTCAGATCGAAAGCGGGCGTTTCAATAGTGCCAGTGAAGCAATTCGGGCAGGGCTACGCCTCTTAGAAGAGCGTGAAATCAAGATTCTCGCTTTGCAACGAGCTTTAGCAGAAGGAGAGAACAGCGGATTTTCAGACTATTCGCTCTCTGGATTACTTACAGAACTTGACCGTGAATAGCTTATGTCAGCATTTCGCCTTACTAAATTAGCCAAGCAGGATTTGCTATCAATCGGTCGCTACACCCAAAAAACATGGGGAAGTGAACAGAGAAACCGTTATCTGACTATGTTGGACGACTGCTTTTGTCTCTTGGCACAAGATCCAAACAAAGGACGTAGTTGTGATGAGATTCGTCCAGGATATCGGAAATACCACATCGGACGACATCTTATCTTTTATCGAGAAGCCGAGGAACATATTGATATTATTCGTATTTTGCATGACCGCATGGATATAGATTCTCATTTCGAGGAAGACTAATGCAAAGAGTAAAAAAGCGTTAGACTTTGACTTATTTTTTGATAAGCAATGTGGAAGTCAAAGGTCGTTAATTGAGTCCATTATCTAGACATTATGATAGAGTGGGAGTACAGTACCAGGGATTTCGCGGATGATGATTAAGTCTAAGTATTTGCAGGGTGCGATCTTTATATGCTAATCTTCAAGATAAACGAGAGGATGCTTACAGTTACTATAATGCTTTGCTTAATCAACTAAATAGCTTTTGCAATGCTCTGGAATTAAGTTATAAATATAAACCCTCTAATTTTACTGTTTAATATCTTTGAGAAAAGCGATCGCGCAAGTGCTGACTTGTCAGTTCCCTAGTATCCCTACGGATCACTTCGCTATCAATCAAATTATTTTAATGCCATAATTGGTGATAATATAGAAAAGCTATAAAAATGTAAAATCTTATATGACTACTCTCCTAGAAGTTGAATCAGCAATCAAGCAATTGCCAGAGAGTGAAGTTCGCAACTTGGCAAAGTGGCTTCAAGAATATATTGATGAGATGTGGGATCAGCAAATTGAGACAGATTTAGTATCAGGGAAATTAGATCGTCTCATTGCTCAAGCAGAAAAAGATATTGCAGCGAACAACGTGAGGAATCTTGATGAAATCCTTGGCGACGAGTGAGTTTTGGACAGCTTATGCTAATTTGTCACCTGAAATGCAAGAGCAAGCGAGGAAGGCTTATCAACTTTGGCAGGAAAACTCACTTCATCCCTCTTTGCACTTCAAAAAAGTTGGTAAAAATCTTTGGTCTGCCCGTGTCACTGGTGGATATCGAGCCTTAGCCTTAAAAAAAGGTGACGATTATTATTGGATTTGGATCGGTAATCACAATGAATATGAAAGTCTTTTAAATTAGCTCTTTGTCACAAGCAGTAGTTGAAGTTGATGGTTCGTGATAGCGATCGCCCAATCTCTGACTTGTCAGTTCGCTATTTCTGGTTAAAGTGTGATACCTAAAGTGAGCGATCGCTATTTCTAGTTTAAGTGTGATCGCTCACTATCCAAACAAATAAATCAATAATAAAGATGTGTGTAGAGTGTGTTTTATATTCAGTGGCAGGGTAAAAATTAGAATTACTCCTCTCTACAAAGCTATAATGTGATTGAAGTCAAAAAACCCTAACCTGAAATGTCAACCATTGAACAAATTGAAGCAGCTATTCTGACACTTCCACCAGAACAGTTTCAGCAGATCCGGCAATGGATATTAGACATAGACTACCAACGTTGGGATGAGCAGCTAGAACAAGACATCGCAGACGGCAAACTGGAGGCTTTAGCAGAAGAAGCGATCGCTGAGTTTAAAGCGGGACATTGCCGAGAACTTTGATGCACTACACAACGCGAAGATTTTGGAAATGTTATGACGATCTGCCCCCTCAAGTTCAGGAAACAGCAGATCAGTGTTACGAACTTTTGAAAGCCGATCCATCTCATCCATCATTACACTTCAAGAAGATCGGTAAAAAATACTGGTCAGTTAGAGCAGGATTAGACTATCGGGCTTTAGGAGTTGAGGTAGAAAGCGGTATTTCTTGGTTTTGGATTGGAACTCATGCAGAATATGACAAGCTCATTGGTAAGATTTAACCACCCAACCGATCCTATAGGGTGTGTTAATGAAATGTAACGCACCTTACAACTTCACCATTAAACATCTTTGAGAAAAACAAAGTTATGATAAATTGATGTGAATGTTAAACTTTACTTTAGAAACTCGACCCCTATCTAATATATAAAGCGCTGACTTGTCAGTTCGCTATTTCTGATTAAAGTGTGATACCTATGGTGCGATCGCATTATTATTAAATCATTTACAAGTTTGGATTAAAATTCACTCACCAGCAATATCTAAAATAGTCTTATACAACTGATCACTAACACGAAAATCAGCTTGTTTAATCAATTGGTCTACAAGCGGTTTGACAGATTTAATTAAGCCATTCTGTCTCCCTTTTATAAGTACACTTAATAAACCAGTAATTTGTAAATCATAGCTTGTTGGTACTAAACGACCTCGACGTTCACCCATTAAAAGTAAACCAACTTTTCACTCTACCACTAGAACAATGGCTTCCGCTTGACCCAAATCAATATTTTCTTCATTTTCCTGAATTATAACTACTTGCTGTTTATCTGTAGCTCTAGCCACAATGATTAGGACATTGTTGATTCTTAAAACCTAATCACACCAAGGATTTTACTCTTGCTTCTGGTTACTGAGCGAAGTCGGAGTATTGCCTCTTCCCTCTTGCCTTTTGCTATATTTATGAAGATTGGATAAAGTTAGTCTGCGATCGCCCACTGATTTCGACCGTTATTTTTAGCTTGATACAATGCTGTATCTGCGCGGGATAATAAGTTTGTGCAATTTGGATCTGGCGGAGTAAAAACACCAACTCCAAGACTAATCGTGCTACGAATGTCTAAAATTGCATTTCGCCAAGTCTTTGCTCTTTGGATGTTATTCACAGGCATTAAAGTAACATTGCGTTCATTTATGATATAAATGGAAGGTATCTTTAAACTCCATCTTTACTTCTCCCTGAATTATACGGGTTCACTTCAACTATGTTAAGCAATTTGGAAGCGACAATTGTGCAGAACCCTTTAGTTGCAAAGGGCGAGGCAACTGTTCTTTCAGCAGTAGAACAGACGTGTAACCTGAGTAAGCAGGAAATAGATGAGGACAGTACATCATCAACCTGTGTAGTAATTGTGTCCGATGGGCTAAAAGTTTTAAGTATCTTAACTCAACAAGACGTGATGCGTCTAGTAATCCAACAACAGCCGATCGCCCAACTGACACTGAAGCAATTTTGGCAGCAACAATCGCCTTCAGCTAGTTTAATAATTTCAGAATCCGACTTGAGGGATTTACGTAATATTAACAATGCGATCGCCCACTTTCAATCGTCACAAATTACGCATTTAGCGATCGTAGACGCACAAGAACAACTGGTTGGTGTACTCCAGTATGAATCCCTCAAACGGTTGAGAGATGCCATCATTCACGAAGCGACTGCTTCGCTCTTTGCTATCCAACAAAAGATTCATGAACGAATTGCCCAAGCCGATCCACTGTCAGAGGTTTTGGGTGATTTGCTACTAACGATGGAAACCTATCTGCGGGGTAGTAGTTGTTCGATTACACTCTGTCGGGATGGACGCTTGAGTGATGTGATCGCACCAAGTTTACCCCAGGACTATGCAGTGGCAGTAGTGAAGGCGAATTTACCGATCGCCGAGGGGGTGGGTAGCTGTGGAACTGCGGCATTTCGGCGCGAATTGGTCGTGGTATCGGATATTGCCAATGATCCCCTATGGCAGAATGACAAAGCCTTTGTTCTCTGCTATGGCTTACAAGCCTGTTCGTCCATGCCGATTTTTGCCAGCGATCGCACTTTATTAGGTACATTTGGCATTTATTATCGCGAGCAAAAAGCGCCTCAAGCTCAGGAGCTAGACTGGATCGCTCAGGCTGCCAATATTGCAGGTATTGCGATCGAGCGAGATCGAGCCGCAAAAAATTTGCAGCAGCTAAATCAGGATCTGGAAAATCGGGTGCAGTTACGAACCCAGGAACTACAAGAACGGGAACAATTTTTGCAGACGGTACTGGATACATTTCCCCTTTCAGTGTTTTGGAAAGATGTCAATTCAGTGTATTTGGGCTGCAACCAGAATTTTCTAGCAGATACAGGGCTTCAGAAGATTGCCCAGATTATTGGCAAGACGGATCACGAAATGCCTTGGGGAGAAACGGAAGCCGATCTTTACCGAGCCGACGATCAGTTGGTAATTGAGAGTCAAACCGCCAAACTGGGAATTGTGGAAACTCAGCATCAAGCAAATGGTCAAACCATTTGGTTGGAAACTAACAAGCTGCCTCTCCGCAATCTGCAAGGTGAGGTGATCGGTGTGTTGGGTACTTATCAAGATATCAGCGATCGCAAAAA
>JBJTUF010000142.1:0-4673 GCA_046080565.1 Cuspidothrix sp.
TTGAACCATTTCATCGTGGTAAAAATGTTGGTAATATTCCCGGTACAGGTTTAGGGTTGATGGTAGTGAAAAAATGTGTAGATTTACATGGAGGTAACTTGAATATTATTAGTGATACCGCTCAATCTAGTCATAGTACAACCGTGACAGTTACATTACCTTTGGGACAATAATTTGAATGGTGGGGTATCTAGAGTTTTATTGCTGTTGTCATAATTGCTAGTTTAGCAAATAAGAACAGAAAAGCGATGCCTTGAGTAAGTTACCGCTAACGCCCTACTCATATCCTCAATAAAAGCGATCGCCCTCTCACATCCCCAAACAGCGATCGCATGAGCTAATTAATCTTGCCAATTTTGTTTTGCTCTAGCAAAAATTTCATCTATACTTTGATCTTTATATATTGTGCGAGAGATTTCTACATAATCACTAGGTGCTTTGTGTAGTAAGTTCAAAAAACGTATAGCTGCGGCTGAACCAAGAGACTTATAGAGAGCATTTATACCTTGTACTCTAATTTCTGTATCATCCATAATATTATTGATTTCCATAATTTTCATTAAGTAGGTTGGCATTAAAAATTATCGTTATGGCAAGGCAAGAGGCAAGAGGCAATAGTAAAGAACCTTTGAGCGATTTTACTTTTCTTCACATACCTTTAATTTTTTCTGTTCACCTACTTATTACTGCTTTTTATATTACTGGTTATAGCGATCGCCCTCCCCACATCCCCAAAACAGCGATCGCCCCCACATCCCCAAACAGCAATACCTTCGGTGCGGTTCGCTAACGCACTTCCCACATTCTCAGAACACCAATCGCATCTCCTCACATCCCTAATCGCTCTTATGATTTTGTGCTTGTACCTCATTGATATGAAATATGCTGTAAGTTACTCAACTAGCAAAACCGTTTATTTGGATGGATTAAAAGTAGAAAATTCACAAATTGAATTAAATGGACAAAATCGGCAATGATTACCGGGATTAGGGGGAAAAATTTGGTTAAAATTACTGCTTTTATCTGCATAGTTTTGTAAATCAATTTGGTGTTTATTGGCTACATTAGCTAACTCAATTTCCAAAGAGGCTAATTCATGATTATTAATAGTAATTAATTCAGATGTATGACCAACTTCTAAATTATAAAATGAAGCAACGGCTTTTTTGCCAGGATAAAGATACTGGGCTGCTAATAAATAAACTAAAGCTTGTCTTTTATCAAAAGCAGACTTGCCTGTTTTAAAATCTAAAATATGTAAAGTGTTATCAGATTCGATAAATACACAGTCCATAGCTGCATATAACCGAAAACAATAATTTGTGGTTTCTATAAAAATAGGTTGAGGAAATCCTTCGTCACCTGGGGTTAGTTGCAAGATATGTTTATTTAATAGCAAGGGTGATTTTTGATATTTTTGTAAAATGTTGAGTACCCGTTGCTTGACTTGAAAAGTAAAGTTACTCAGTTTGAGCATTTGCGCTACTTTTTCCACTCCATCAGACTGAGTTAACCAGTGAAGATGATGATGAAATTCATATATACCTTTTTGGGCAAGGATGCCGATGCGTTGTGGTGGTGTAGCTTTGGATAATAGAGCTTTTACTTGTGGTTCATGTTGTCGTGCTTTAATGAATCCCCTTCTCATTTGACAATGCCAATTTTCTTGGCCTCTGATGGGGGCAACTAGGGACCAAAGGTGGTAACTTACAAAGGGTCTAGCAGGGATTGACATTGCTCAGTTAGAGTGAGAGAAATTACCTTGGGGATACTTGCAACTTGATGGTTATTCCACAGGTTTTGCGGGATGCTTCCTCACAGTAATAATGATGTACGGGAGAGAGTAGCAACATGAGTAACCCTAACAATTCCGGTAAAATAAAGTTTGGTACTGATGGTTGGCGTGGGATTATTGCCGATGATTTTACTTTTCCTAATGTGCGGAAAGTAACTAGGGCAATTGCGAGTTATCTGGAAACTGCCTACAGTAAAGACAGACCGGTTTTAATCGCTTATGATACTAGGTTTTTAGCGGATGAGTTTGCTCGAACATCTGCGGCTGTGTTGGCTGACTTAGGCTGGAATGTGATGATTACGGATCGAGATTGCCCAACTCCTGTAATTGCCTACAATGCGAAATACCTTAATTCCGCCGGGGCTTTGATGTTTACTGCTAGTCATAATCCTGCACCTTATTGTGGGATTAAATATATACCAGACTATGCTGGTCCTGCCACCCCAGAAATTACTGATACTATTGTGGCCAATATAGAAACGGCATCGGATGAGTTACCGGGAAGTAACCCATCAGGTACTATTTCTACTTTTGATCCAAAACCTGATTATTTGCATTTTATCTACACATTGCTGGATGTGGAAAAAATTAAAAGTGCGAATTTAAAGGTTAAGTACGATGCTCTCTATTCTACATCCCGTGGTTATTTAGATGAAGTTCTGCAAGACTGCGGAACTCAATTAGAGACTTTCCACACTTGGAGAGATGTACTTTTTGGCGGTGGTATGCCTGAACCCAAGGGTGAACAACTGGTAGAGTTAGTAGAAGCGGTAAAGGCTGATCAGGCTGATTTGGGTTTAGCTACGGATGGGGATAGCGATCGCTTTGGTATTGTTGATGAACAAGGTAATGTCCTCACTCCCAATACAGTGTTGTTAGTTTTAGCACGGCATTTGATAAAAAACAAGGGTAAAAGTGGGGCAATTGTGCGGACTGTGGCAACTACCCATTTACTGGATAATTTTGCTGCTAAGTATGGGCTGCAAATTTATGAAACGGCGGTAGGTTTTAAATACATTGGTGAGAAAATGCGGGAAACCACCGTTTTGATCGGTGGGGAAGAATCCGGTGGTTTAAGTATCATTGGGCATATTCCTGAGAAAGATGGGGTTTTAGCTGATATGTTGATAGCTGAGGCGATCGCTTATGAAGGTAAGCCTTTGAGTCAGTTGGTACAGGAAGCTATTGCAGAAGCTGATGGACCTTTGTATAACAATCGTTTAGATTTACACCTGACTGAAGCGCACAAAGTTGCAGTCATTAATTCTTACACCCAAAATCCGCCTTCAGAAGTGGCAGGAATCAAGGTGAAAGAGGTCGGCAGGAAAGATGGGATTAAACTGTATCTAGAAGAGGGTAGTTGGGTGTTGCTGCGTCCTTCTGGTACAGAACCTTTGGTGAGGGTGTACATGGAAACTAACTCTCCAGAAAAACTTAGTCAGATTGGTAAATTCATGGAAAGTGAAATTGCTAAGTTAGGATAGAAAATGTAGTAGAGACGTTCCATGGAACGTCTCTATATTTGTGAGAAATTTATATGTTTAAATTATGATTTTGAAAATATTGGCGAATTTTTTGATATTACTAATTATAGCTGTTTGGGTAGTAGCGATCGCTCTTATTTCTGTGCAGAATGCTACTCCTGTATCTTTAAAGTTTTTAGTTTTTCAATCCATACAAATTCCCTTTGGTTTAATGTTAGCTGTGGCTGTGGCTGTGGGTTTGTTGAGTGTGGCAATTTTGCAGCCTCTATGGGGAAGAGACGAAGAATTTGAGTCTGTGGCGGAGGAAGATACGGAATTTTTTGTTGATGATGAGGATTTTTAGTAATCAGCAAATAACTAATTAAACCATGGGAAAAAATTTCAGATAAGTCAGAATCAAATAATTAGAGTATGGGAAGAAGACAGTGAAACACTTTTAAAATCTCCTGCTTTATTACCTTTAGCAGTTTTAGCAAAGACAGATGAACCAAATAATTTACTTCAGCAAGTTGCTTTAGAAATAGATAAAATAGAAGAACAAGCACAACAAAATACTATAGCCGCTTGTGTGGAATTATTGGCTGGTTTAAAGATATATTTGATGTTGAATTTTGTTACGGTGTCTTGTGCTATTTATACAAGATTATTTTATACTAAGAGGATAAATATTGCATAAATTAGGTTATATTAACGATGCAAGCCTCAGAAACCAAGCTACAAGAGATCATTGAAGGTAATAAACAGTATGTTGTCCCCTTGTTTCAGAGAGCTTATAGTTGGAAAAAATCTCAGTGGGAAGCTCTATGGAATGATATTTTAGAACTATATCTTAGTGATAATCGTCGTCCTCATTTTATGGGTTCTATCGTCACTATGCCAACTCCTGGTATACCTGAAGGTGTGAGTAAATATTTATTAATTGATGGACAACAACGTTTAACTACTATTTTTATCTTACTTTGTGCCTTGCGAGATAAAGCTAAAAATATTGATGATGAGTTATCCGCAGAAATTCATAATACTATTATTGTTAATCCATATAAAAAAGGTTTAGATCATTACAAACTGCTACCCACACAGGTAGATAGAAAATCTTTTCATAGTTTAATTAATGGACAAGAATATATGAATAATTCTGGGATTACTGAATGTTATTTATTTTTTGATAAGAAAATTAGACAAAGCAATTTAGATTTTTCTGAACTAAAGAAAGTAATTTGTAGTTATTTATCTATTGTAAGTGTTGTTTTAAATCTGACGGGATGACAAAAATAGTTAAAATGCAGACAGAATAAGCCTCATAGCTCTCTCACCGCGTTGATAATACTTCCGCTTATTAGGAGATAATCTCAATAATTCTCTAACTAATTCCCGACAATTATCTATAAAATCAA
>JBJTUF010000143.1:0-2732 GCA_046080565.1 Cuspidothrix sp.
TTATGGCATGGAATTATGGGCTGATTTAGCTCTGAATTTAATCGATCTTAAGCCTCATAAACGCCTCTTTTTTCAACGTGGCTTTCAGGCTCTATCCCTCATGAAACAAGCTGTTTAGCCACCTTGTCACCCGTTAAGGAAGATTGATATTTATGCAGTCTGTTTTAACAGACTTTTACTATAAGACTGAGAATTAATTCTCAGGCAGGTGTGTAATAAAAATTAAATTAATACCAATAAGTGATAATATATGTACAATTCACTTTGTAAAAGTTATGACTAAGACAAAAGTAAACAAACTTACTTGGCCAGCGTGGTTTCCATATCCTAGTTCTTGGTTAAAATCTATCGTTATCGCCTTTTTATTAGGAATAATTGGGAGAATTATTTATTTAAGTGGCAACATAGGCTATAAAATTGCTTATTGGGCTGATAGTCCTAGTTTATTTATCATAGTTAGTATTTTAATACTCATATCCCCAATTTTTATAATTACTTTCACTCATCATATATTTCATATTGTCATTAAACAGTTATTTCCCAAAATTCAATCTCAAGAAATGCAAAATATCGAAGGATTTATACCAGGGATAATTAGTATTTGGGAAGGTTTGTATGGTTGATTAGTCATTTGGTTATCATCATTCATAGCATTTTCTTTGACCATATTAACTATGCCTATATCTAGAATAGAACTGTATAATCCTAGTAGCTATTATGATAGCTCTAGTAATTATGAACAAATTCTAACAACTATATTTGGAGTAATTTGGATAATTACAGGAGCATTAATTTATCAGGTTGATTTTTTAGTAAAAAGACGTTTATTATCAATCTCATTAGCAAATATAAGTGATCAAAAAGAATCTCAACCTCAAATTGATCATGTAGATTTAGAAATGAATAAATTAAAAGGAGAGCAGAGTTTAACGGAAATGAAAAATCCAAAAAGATCCCCAATAAACTCGCAAATATCTATTATTTCCAAACCAGAAAATTATTTTGAGCAAGGGATAAATTTAGCTAAAAATGCAGCACAATTAACTAGAAATGCAAAAACTAAAACGGATTGGTATCAGGTTGGTATCACATGGACAAGAACCATAGAAACTATGAAAAAAGTACCCAATTCTGATCCTAATTATCAAGCAGCACAACAAAAGATTATTGATTATCAGAAATACATAAATTATGCTAAAAAAGCAGTTGATAGTCCTAATATTACCTAACAAATTATGCAAAAATGGTTATCAATTATCGGTATCGGTGAAGATGGTTTAGCAGGGTTAAGTCCCATTGCTATTTCCTGCTTAAACAAAGCTCAAATTATCTTTGGTGGGGAACGTCATCTTTCCATGTTACCCCCTGACGACAACCGGGAAAAAATTTCCTGGAAATCACCTTTTCAAACTTCCATCACTGAAATTATTAGTCGTCGTGGCCAAGCAGTTTGTATTTTAGCGAGTGGCGACCCTCTATGTTATGGTGTGGGTGCAACTATTCTCAAAGATATTCCTATTACAGAAATTACAATTATTCCTGCACCTTCAGCTTTTAGTCTAGCTTGTTCTCGATTAGGATGGTTATTAACAGAAGTGGAAACTTTAAGTTTATGTGGTCGTCCGGTTTCTTTGCTGCAATCTTATATTTATCCCGGTGCAAAATTATTAATTTTAAGTGAGGGAAAACATACTCCGGCTAATGTGGCGGAAATTTTAATAAATCGCGGTTATGGTAATAGTCAAATTACCGTTTTAGAAAAAATGGGTCATATTAATGAAAATATTATAACAGATATCGCTACTAATTGGCAAGAAAAAAATATCGCTCCTTTAAATACTATTGCAGTGGAATGTGTTGCTGATCAGGGAATAGTTGGTTTATCCAGATTTCCTGGTTTACCTGATGATGTTTTTCATCATGATGGACAATTAACAAAACGGGAAATAAGGGCGGTGACATTATCGAGTTTAGCACCTTTACCAGGGGAGTTGCTTTGGGATGTGGGGGCTGGTTGTTGTTCTATTTCCATCGAGTGGATGCGAAGTGATAGAAGATGTCGAGCGATCGCTATTGAACAAAATTCCACTAGACTAAATTATATAGCTGATAATGCCGCCGCTTTGGGAACACCAAATTTACAAATTATTGCCGGCAAAAGTATAGAAGTAATTCCCACATTACCCCCACCAAATGCCATTTTTATTGGTGGTGGTGTCACAGCACCGGAAATCTTAGAAACTTGTTGGAATGCGTTACTACCAGGAGGTAGAATGGTAGTTAATGTTGTGACTTTAGAAGGTGAACAAAGATTATATCAATGGTATGAAAAAGTAGGAGGAAATTTCACCCGCATAGCTATCCAACGCGCTGAACCTATCGGTAAATTTTTAGGTTGGAAAGCAATGTCTCCTGTAACTCAATGGGTAAGAGTAAAAAATTAGAAACAGTAGGAGTAATTCATGAATTACCCCTAGACTATCATCTAAATTTGTAATAATCCCTCTGGATTGACTGTTAAAAGAGTTCTCCTTTGTAATCCTTCTTCATGTAAAATTTCATTAGCTGCTAATAGTCCGCTACCTGACAGGAGGCTGAGGGGATGACGAAATAACCTAAACAGCTTATCAGGTGAAAATTGTACCGATTTATGGTAAAAAAAGATAGCCCCACTATTCTCAATAAGGACTATCTATTGATAATGTTACCTGAATTCTACAAAATACACCTAA
>JBJTUF010000144.1:0-6132 GCA_046080565.1 Cuspidothrix sp.
TTTAGGTGTATTTTGTAGAATTCAGGTAACATTATCAATAGATAGTCCTTATTGAGAATAGTGGGGCTATCTTTTTTTACCATAAATCGGTACAATTTTCACCTGATAAGCTGTTTAGGTTATTTCGTCATCCCCTCAGGGACAGGTGACAAACAAGAGATAGAGATATTTCTCCTGTTTTCCCAAATGTGTAATTAATTTTTCGTAAGCACTTATACCTGGAATACCGAAAAATTCGTGGTCTGGGCATCTTTCAAATTGAAGGCAGAGCCTTCTAGAATTCATTCCCAGTCAGAGACTAGGAACTAGATGGAATAAAAATTACAGCAAATTGTCATGAAACCTGAAACAAGAATCCCACCCCCGCAAGCGAGGAGACAGCTACTACCATTTCTTTATGAGACTGCGCCTAATTTTTTAATCTTTTGTTTTCCTCCTCTGTGTCCTCTGCGCCTCTGCGGTTCGTTCCTATCTAAATTTGGCACTACTGAAAAACGAACCACTCCAAACACAGAGTTAACAGATAAATGAGGGTTTGAAAACTATGTTGTATAAATCCTAAGAATTTCAAAGTCCTCCAAGTTTGGGAGATTTAGAGGACTAAATAATCACTATCTTTGTAAAGAACGGGGATCGAGGGCATCACGCAAACCATCACCTAAAATATTGAATGATAAAACTGTGAGAATAATTAGGATTGCTGGTGGCCAAATTAGCCAAGGTTGTAATAATAAAATTGAAGCATTACTAGCTAAAGAAAGCATATTTCCCCAGGAAGGATCGGGTTGTTGAATCCCTAAACCAATCAAGCTTAATACGGCTTCTGCTCCAATAAAACTAGGAATTGTTAAAGTTGCGGAAATAATGATATAAGTTGCAGTTTGCGGCAAAACATGACGGATAATAATATAAATGGGATTACCACCCATGACCTTGGCTGCTTGCACAAATTCGAGTTCTTTAATTGATAAAACTTGTCCACGAATTACCCTCGCTAAACCTGCCCAGCTAATTAAGGAAGTAATCAGGACAATTAAAACAAAGCGTTGACTACTGGTTAATTTGGGATCTATGATACCTGAAAGTGCAACTAATAAATAAATACTGGGAAAGGTCATTAATACTTCTGCTAAACGCATAATGATACTATCAATTAAACCGCCAAAATAGCCAGAAATTCCGCCAATAATTAAGGCTAAAGGATAGGTAATAATAATCCCAAAAATGCCAATGAACATACTAATACGACCACCATGTAAGAGGCGACTAAATTGATCGCGTCCTTGTTCATCTGTGCCTAAAAGATTAAATTTTGCATCGCCAATTACGCCAAATAAATGCCAATTTAAGGAAATACCAGGGATAATTGTTACTTCTTGCCATTTAGGCGGTAGGGAAATAGTGAACTTGAATAATTGATATTCTGGACCGCGGACAAATAACCTCAATGGTGAGGGTTTTGTTTGGTCTATGGTGATTTTTCTTTCTCCGGTTTCTAAGCTAGTATTACCTTGTGTTGTCGGATATACATGAGGCCCAATAAATTGGCCTGACTGAGATACCCAATGCACCTGAGTGGGTGGTAATAATGAACCATTGGGTTGTGAATCGTAGGGGTTATAAGGAGCAATAAAATCCGCCGCAATGACGGCTAAATAAAAACAGAAGAGGATAATTGCCCCACATCGTGCTAAAGGGTTTTTCTGAAGTCGCTGCCACCAATTCATAGTTTTTGATGTAAAAGTTAATGTTGCTTAATTGTTAATATATATCAATAAATTAGATGATATCTTTCCACTCATTCTATGAACAAGCTGCATCACCATCGCGCACAATTTCCTGCTTTAAGCAATAAGGTTTATTTTAACTATGGTGGCCAGGGTCCCATGGCTCAGGGGTCTATGGATGCTATTACTGAGGCTATGGTACATATTCAAAATATTGGACCCTTTGGCAATGAGGCTTTCCGTTGGATTTCACCGCAAATACAAGGTTGTCGGGAGGCGATCGCATCTTTATTCAATGTAACAAGTGATACGATTACTCTCACGGGTAATGTTACCGTTGGCTGTAATATCGCCATGTGGGGTATTGACTGGAAACCCGGTGATCATTTGCTGCTTTCTGACTGTGAACACCCTGGAGTTATCGCCACAGGCCAGGAAATTGCTCGCAGATTTGGGGTGGAAGTGACAACTTGTCCGCTCATGGCAACTTTAAATGGGGGAGATCCTGTCAGTATTATTGCTGATCATCTGCGTCCCCAAACTCGCCTAGTAGTGCTAAGTCATGTATTATGGAATACTGGTCAAGTTTTGCCGATTGATCAAATTGTACCAGTATGCAAAAGCAATAATTCTCGATTATTGATAGATGCGGCTCAATCTGTGGGCGTTCTACCTTTGGATTTAACAGCGTTGGGTGTAGATTTTTATGCCTTTACTGGTCATAAATGGTTATGTGGCCCTGCTGGTGTGGGTGGGTTATATGTGCATCCCGAAGCTAGAGAAAGTTTACATCCTACCTATATTGGTTTAAATGGTGTAACCACTAATAGTCAGGCTCAACCTACTGGTTGGCAACCAGACGGACGCAGATATGAAGTTTCTACTTTATCCACGCCACTATATATCAGTTTAAAGCAAGCGATCGCTATTCATGAACAATGGGGAACGGCAGAGGCAAGATATCAGCAAATTCTCCATAATAGTGCATATCTCTGGCAGCAATTAAACTCTTTACCTAATGTTAAATGTTTAAAAAATTCACCTCCAGAAAGTGGTTTAGTATCTTTTCAAATTACTGATCAACCTAGTTTTAAATTAGTGCAATTTCTAGAATCTCAAAATATTTTAACTCGGACAATTGCCAACCCTAATTGTATCCGAGTGAGTGTTCATTACCTAACTTTAACATCAGAAATTGATCAATTAATAGCAGCAATAGCAAATACATTTTGTGCTAATTTAGCCCCCTAAATCCCCTGCCCCCGTGACCCCCAACTTTGGGGGTAAGATGGGGGACTTTGAAATTCTTATTCCCCCAGAATTGGGGGTTAGGGGGCATTAAAACCCTTGTTCTTCCTGTTTTATTTGTTGGGTTGCGCTGTCGCTTAACCCAACCTACTCAGATTCTTTTTATCCTCTTGTTTTTAAATCATGGACAGACCAATTATATATATAGCCATCACCAATCATGGTTTTGGTCACGCAACCCGCACAGCTTCCGTCGCTAACACCATTCAAAAATTATGTCCTGAAGCGTTATTAATTTTAGTGACTACTGCCCCTCGTTGGTTACTAGAATCTTATATAGAAGGTGATTTTATTTTACGTCCACGGGCGTTTGATTTAGGGGTTATCCAAGCTGATAGTTTAACAATGGATAAACCAGCAACCTTAGAAAAGTTACGAGAAATCAAAAAAAATTACCAATCCTTAATTGCTTCAGAAGTTAATTTTATTCGTCAAAATCGGGTGAATTTAATTTTAGCAGATATTCCCTTTCTGGCGGCGGGATTTGCCCAAGCTGCTAATATTCCTTGTTGGATGATGAGTAATTTTGGCTGGGATTTTATCTATCGAGATTGGGGAGGAGAATTTACTGAAATTGCCGATTGGATCAGTGATTGGTATGGAAAATGCGATCGCCTCTTTCGTCTCCCCTTCCATGAACCAATGTCAGCATTTGCAAACATCACTGATGTAGGTTTAACTGGCGGTTCTCCCCATTTTACTATTGATGAATTACGCACTCATTGGAGAATAAATACCTCACCAGAACAAACTATTTTACTTACATTTGGTGGACTAGGTTTACAAGCAATTCCCTATCATAATCTGACTAAATTTCCCGATTGGCAATTTATCACCTTTGATATTTCCGCCCCCGATTTACCTAACTTAATTAAAATCACAAATCCTCAATATCGTCCTGTAGATTTTATGCCCATTTGTGGACGAATTATTTCTAAACCTGGATATGGGACATTTTCTGAAGCTACCCGTCTCCAAACACCAGTTGTCACCATACCCCGTGATGACTTTGCCGAAGCCGCCTTTATGTTAGCAGGAATTAGTAATTACAATCACCATCAAATTGTCACAGCAGCAGAATTTTTTCAAGGAGATTGGCATTTTCTCCATCACTCACCCCAACCACCAAAACAAACCGAAATCTTAGATAAAAATGGTAATGAAACCATAGCCAAAGCTGTGATAGATTATCTACAGAAAAAATATCTAAACTAGCCATGACACACTACCAGAAATTATTAAGAGTTTCCACCAATGGCAAATCATTTCACAATATTACTGCTAAAATTGAAGCCATTGTTGCCGAATCTGGCATAGAAACCGGTCTCTGTAACTTATTTTTACGCCACACATCAGCTAGTTTAGTAATTCAAGAAAATGCCGATCCTGATGTATTAGTTGATTTAGCTAACTTCATGGCTAAAATAGTCCCAGAAGGTAACTATTATGTTCATGACGCTGAAGGTGCTGATGATATGCCAGGACATATTCGCACAGTCTTAACCCACACCTCTGAACAAATACCCATTAATCGCGGGCATTTAGTATTAGGAACATGGCAGGGGATTTACATTTGGGAACATCGTCAACATAATCATTTTCGAGAGTTAGTAGTTCATATTTCTGGATAAAAAAACAGCTATAGCTGTAGCCAGGATAATTAGGACATTATGAATCTTTGAAACATATATAGGATTTATGCAATCTGGCACATTGGTAGGGTGCGTCAGACTGTATAAATCCTGCAAATAAACAGATTCTTGATATCTGACGCACCCTACAACAGATTTTTAGTGTCACACTTCCGTAAGTCCTAATATATAACAAAGTCTTCCCTCCTGACTCCGGTTAGTGAGCGAAGTCGAAGTGCGGTTAGTGAGCGAAGTCGAAGTGCTGCCCTGAAGCCTCCTGCATTCTACTAGAATACTAATTCACCAAAATAATGACACCACGGGTTTAGCAATGCCTATTAGTGTGAACTTAATCACCATATCTCTTTCCTAGTCTCTGACTGGAAACGATATAAAACTGTTACCTATCACCTGTTATTGCGATAAGATTTTTTAGTGCAAACCCTAATTATCAATTGCCTGACGTTCTAATAACAAAGCAATCTTTACATCCTCGTATTGTTTAACAAGTTCAGGAACTAAAAAGGCGGCATGTTTTATATTACCATCACGTCCTAAATCTTCTAATTTTTTACAAAGATTAGAGAATTTTTTAGCCCCAAAAACAGCACTACTAGATTTAAGAGTATGTGCCTCTAATCGCAGCTTTTGGGAATTATCATCATTAATAGCATCTTGGAGAGCTTGTAATCTTTCAGGTGTATCATCTAAATAAGAGTCAATGAACATAACAAATTCGCTCATGACATGATTACAAATACTCTCCTTCAGTTCTTTTATGATAGACGGATCTAGAATATCTCGAATATTTATAGATGAAAATTCAGGAATTTTTTGACTACTAAAATCAGGTTTTTGACAATTAATTAAAGCCTTTGTTAACTCTTCCAGTCGAATAGGTTTAGTTATATAATCATTCATCCCTACGGATAAACATTTTTCCCTGTCTCCCTGCATAGCATTAGCAGTCATAGCAACAATCCAAGGACGACAAGATAATAGCCATTCTTCGCAAATTTTTTCAGTAGCAGTTAATCCATCCATTTCTGGCATTTGTATATCCATCAGTACAATATCATAATGTTGTCTACGTAAGGCTATTAATACTTCCAAACCATTCGCTACCACATCAGGACGATATCCCAGACGTTGCAAAATATTGACAGCTACTTTCTGATTAACAACATTGTCTTCTGCTAAGAGAATTTTTAATGGTAACTCCTCTGATAAATGAGAATTAAATTGTGATGACGTTAAAGATATAGTATTTTGTTTAGGAATAAGATCATGATTACAAATCTTAATTAAAATATTAGCCAGATAGGATTTTTGGTTCATCAGTACATAGTATGCTAAACTAATATTTAAACTTCCAAGTAAGCAAGCATCTTAATCGGAAATTATCAAAATTTCTAAATCCATAAGCAGAACGTTTAATCAACTTGAGTTTGTTGTTAATACCCTCA
>JBJTUF010000145.1:0-30997 GCA_046080565.1 Cuspidothrix sp.
ACGTCTTTTTTACCTGATTTGATTAGTGAACTTGATTATTTAGTGAAGTTTACACAACAAAATCTTATCTTTATTTCTGCTTGACTACCTACTCAATTCTCCTCAAAGTTTTTTTCGACTTTTTCAGCAAACCCTAACTAATCTGGATAAAGTTTAATATGCTGATCCATAATTCAATTTTCTAATGTGTTTTTCTCATGATAGCTTACAACGAATAAGTAAGCTTAGGCATAGATAAAGAAGTTGAGACCTTAAACAATGGTAATAATTTTGCCTATTGCTATATTTAACTAAGTTATTCCACTAAATTATGCTTAATTGCAAATCTGACTAATTCAGCGCGGTTACTGGTTTCAGATTTTCTCAATAAACTACTTACATATTTTTCCACCGTGCGTGGACTCAGATGTAAATGATTACCAATTTCGGCATTGGATAAACCATGAGTTAATAACTCTAAAACTTCCTGTTCTCTGGTAGTTAACTCTGTGAGTATTTGAGTATTTTGTACTTGAGTAGATAGGGAAATATTGCTCTTTTCTGGTTTTGTATAAGTATTAATATTTATTTCCTCTTGATGAGAAAAGCGATATTCTGACTGGATAATTTGCGATCGCTCTAATAAATTGCGAATAGCAGCAGCTAACTCCTCTAATTCAAAAGGCTTAGGCAAATACAAGTCGCAACCTGACTGATAGCCTAAAATTCGTTCTTGAGTTTTGGTTCTTGCTGTTAATAAAATCACAGGTAATAACCGAAACGCTAATAATTGACGCACACGACGCACCAATTCGTAGCCATTCATCCGTGGCATCATAATATCTGTCACCATCAAATCAGGATGGGACTTTTCCACCATTGCTAAAGCATCTACACCATTATCAACAGTGATTACAGTATACCCAGACAAATCTAGATAATCACTAATAGATAGACGAGTGCCTAAATCATCATCTGCAACCAGAATAGTCAAGGGCATGGATAATACACCCCGATAATTTTTTCACTGATTAATTTACTGTTATGAGTAAGATCAACAGACACAGCCAATAATACTAAATTCTCTGTTTCATACTATGACAGGATTACCTACTCATGACACCATCACCAAAGATTCATAAAGAAAATCTTAAATATTTAGTAAAATGTAACAAAACTTTACCTACATTAGTGGAGGTAGAAAATAGAAAAAATCAAAAATGTTCTTAATGATCAATCCTTTTATACTAATTTAGCCTCCTAAATCTCCCAAATTTGGGGGATTTTGAAATTTTGATCCCCCCAGAGTTGGCGGTTAGGCGGCAATTTAGTGAAGGCTTAATTAAATTCGATCGCTTGTGTGTACACCTTAGCCTGTAAAGCAACAACGCCGGGGGTAATAAACATAAGCAGTTTCAAATAAAATTGGATTAGATTACAATTGATAAAAAGTTAGTCTAAAGAGAATTTTTAGGCGTATTTATTAAAACTAAGAAGATTTTCCATGAGCGATAAACAGAGTGAAGGTTACAAAGTTATTTGTGATAATCGGCAAGCGCGGTTTTTGTACGAAATACTAGAAACCTATGAAGCAGGAATTCAGTTAACGGGAACAGAAGTAAAATCTATTCGTGCGGGAAAAGCCAATCTTCAAGATGGCTATGCCTTGCTGCGTAACGGTGAAGCATGGTTAATCAATGTCCATATTTCCCCCTATACTTCTAGTAGCGCGTATTTTAATCATGAACCTAGACGCACCCGCAAATTATTACTTCATAAACAAGAATTGCGTAAGCTGATTGGTAGAGTACAACAGGAGGGTTTAACTTTAGTTCCCTTAAAAATGTATCTTAAACGGGGCTGGGTAAAAATAGTTATTGCCCTTGGTCGAGGTAAAAAACTCCACGACAAACGGGAAAGTATGAAACGTCGTGATGATCAACGAGATATGCAAAGGGCAATGAAGAGGTATTAGAGACAGAGGTGCAGGAGTGTAGGGGAGGTAAATGTCACCCATTACCCATCACCCATTACCTCATTCTTCCGAGTTAAAGGTTGCCAATAGCTGGCAACTAAGGCCATCATTAACCACCAAAGAGTATTGACTTCAGGACGATAGAAGACTGTATCAACTAGGCCATGGGATAGCATACCTAACATAGTAGCGATCGCCCCAATTAACCACAACCCCTCCATATTCCTAGCTGCTCTTAATTTTTGCAGTTGCACCAATCCTGTATTAAAACTAACAACTATTAACCACATAAAACAGGCAAAACCTAGAAATCCTACTTCCACAATCGTTTCTAGGAAAATAGAATAGGCACTCAAAGCCGTATAACGAGGGCGTTGGTAAAGAGGATAAACCTTATTAAAAGAACCGTGACCAGGCCCAATACCAGTAATCGGGCGATCGCGGATCATTTGAAATACCGCATCCCAAACATTTTTACGAAAATTATTACTGCTATCTTGGCGATCAGCAAAAATACTGAGAACACGCAACCGGAATGGCTCAACAAACAACATTCCTATTACCAGCAGTCCAACTACACCCCCCGCCAACATTGGTAAAGACCAAGTACGCCAAAAAGCCGGCATATTGATACTCCACCAATAAATTAACAACACCGCCACAGCAAACAAACCCCCCAATAAACCAATCCAACCACCCCGACTAAAAGTAAGAATTAAGGTTGCAGTATTGACAATTAACATCGTTAATGCTAGAGCCTTTTTTATCCAACCTTGCCAAGCCACCATAGCCACCACACTTAACACCACAGCAGGTAACAGATATCCCGCCAGTAAATTAGGATTACCCAAATAACTGTAAACTCTGGTAGTCTTAGCTAAAGGAGATTCTGGATCAACCCAAGTTGCTAAAGCCTTAGCCCCAAAAAACCATTGTCGCATCCCATACACACTGACAATCAGCGATATATGCAAATAAAGCGTAATCAACCAAGACCGAAACCGGGCAACCCTCAGCACCCTCGCACAAAGGGCAAACAACAACAGATATAGAGTTAAAGTTTGTAAATCACCTAACGCAGCCTTTTTCACTGGGGATAGAGCCGTTGATATCACCCCAATACCCCAATACAGCACCACCAGTAGATGAATAGGAGTCACAGTAGTAGCATTTACTGAGCTAACATCATCAGATAAAGTTAGCAGCAACCAAAAACCAACAGCAGCTACCAACAACACACCCGTTAACGTGCTAGAAACAAACGGTGCAAGACCATAAATGAGGCTAAGTAAACCCAGGGCAATCAAATCTGCCCATTGCATTAAAATACTACCTTGTCGCCAAGGCTGCAACAATCCCACCAGAAACCGATGGAGATAACTGCTAGATAAATATTCTCTAATTGGTAAAGAAGATAAAGTCAATCTTTCCCAGAGTAAATTCATTTAAAAACCTGCCAAATTTTAATTAAATTATCTTCACCACCACTCACCAGGAATTTGCCGTCAGCACTAAAAGCTAAAGACGTGACACTACTGCTATGTCCTGTTAATGTCATCATTTCCTCACCTGTCGCCACATTCCAGAGTTTAATCGTGTGATAGCTTTTTTCACCAGAAAGATTTCTGCCAGCACTGGCTAAAATTTTACCATCGGGACTAAAAGCAATAGTATTGACACTATTATCTTCTACCATGAGAGTGCGAACTTCTTTGAGAGTTTGGAGATTCCATAACTTAATACTGCGATATTTACGATCAGCACTTAGGCGATCGCGGCTAGAACTAGCTAAAATTTTACCATCAGGACTAAAAGCCACAGCTATAACTGTTTGTGAACCCATCGTCAAAGTCCGTCGTGGTACTTCCTGATTAATATTCCACAATTTAATAGTTTTATCAAAACTACCACTCGCTACAGTCACACTATCACGACTCAGATCCACAGCACGCACCCAATATCTATGACCGATTAAACTACGAATTAGCTTACCCGTCCTTAAATTCCAAACCTTAATACTTTTATCATCACTAGCACTAACTAAAGTTTTATTATCAGCACTTATAGCTAAACTATGTACCGCATCAGTATGACCCTTTAAAGTATAAATTAATTTATTTGTTTGTAAATTCCAAACCTTGATAGTTTCATCATCACTACCACTAACTAAAATTTTACCATCACCAGAAATAGTTACTGTATTCACATTTTGAGAATGTCCATCTAAACTGGTGATTTTCACCCCCGTCATCACATCCCATAATCTCAAATTACCATGACATTTATCATCATCACAATCACCACCACTAACAATCATTTTTCCATCTGGACTCATCACCACAGATAAAACCTTACTTTTATGTCCGACCAAAGTATTGACTAAAGATAAATTCTTATTCCCAGTACCAGAAATAGTTCTAATATTACCGGGTTGACTTAAACTAAAAGAAAAATTATTTTTTAACTTGTTAAATTCTCGATAACCAGACTCAGCTAAAGCAAAACACACAATTATCCCAGACAATAAAATTAGATTACGTACTAAAATATATTTTTTTAAATATTCTGGATTGTCTTTTTGTGTAGGTTTTAATCTTGTACTCTTTGCACTTGGCAAAAGATGATTATGCTGCTTCATTAAATCCTTAATCACTTCATCCGCAGATTGATAACGATCTTGGCTTTCTTTTTGCAGCAGCTTATCTATAATTTCCATTAAATCTCGACTCAAAGGATGACGTAAATAATGCCGCCAATTCCCCACCCAACCATAGCCATATTCCATCCATAACTGAAACGGAGAAATCCCCGTTAATAAATGAAAACAAGTCGCACCAACACCAAATAAATCACTAGCAGGATAGGCTTTTCCGTCTCGAATTTGTTCAATAGGTGAATAACCATGAGAACCAATAGAAGTCCCATTTTTAGCTTTGATTTTTGTCGTTAACTGTTTAGCAGAACCAAAATCAATCAGCGTTAATCTACCATCACACTTACGTCGAATAATATTTTCTGGTTTAATATCACGATGAATAACATCATGTTCATGAATAAACTTGATAATTGGTAATAAATCTAATAAAATAGATTGAATATCCCAATCTCGATAAATTTTACGAGACCTTAATTCATTAAATAAATTTTGACCATCAATAAATTGTTGTACCAAATACAAACAATTATCCTGTTCAAAATAAGCTATCAATGTCGGGATTTGTGGATGTTCTCCCAACTCCTGCAATCGTTTTGCCTCTTGGGAAAATAACTCAATCGCTTTTTTTTGTGACCAAGTCCCTTGAAATTTAGGTGCTAATTGTTTAACCACACATAACTCATTTAATTTATCAGTATCTTCCGCCAAATAAGTTCGGCCAAATCCTCCCTCATCAGAAAGTACACGCATCACACGAAAGCGATTTCTCAACAGTGTCACCAAAGGAGTGTCACAAGTTTGACAAATCGTATAACCATCTGGATTTTGCGGATTTGAACAATCAGGATTGAGACAGCAGATCATGATTTATAAGGTGCATCTGCATGATAAATATATACTTAATAATTTCCCTAACTTTAATTTATAATTAAAGATATATTATTGTTAATTCACTCAATTATATAACAATTTCTAGATAAAAAATGACATTTTGCCATTCTCATCTTTTGTATATTTTCAATCATTATTTAGCCAGTTAATTTGTTAACCAATTTGTCAGGATTCAGCTAACAGAGAAAATACAGCACTTTTGCAGTATATGAGATACACCAATTTTACAGCAGAAGGCAGGAGGGTAGGACTTCGACTTCGCTCAGTAACCGGAGACAGGAGGAAAAACCTTGTTATATAGATGTTTCAAGGATTCATAATGTCCTAATTGTCCTGGCTACAGCTATATAAGGTAATTTTTAAAATTGACTTTTATAGGACTTACGTATTTTAACGAAACCCAGGGGTTTGAGATTGTCGCAATGCCAGTATTTGCAGTAGGTTTTACGTAAGTCCAGTTTTAATCTGTGAAATCCTTTAATTCAGTATTTATGTACTGATGCAAGATATCAGATAAAAGAAAAATGTTCTTGATGCTTTATTCTCATAGTAAGTAGTTCGACAAAAATATTTACACTCATTGCAAGCGAAGCAAAGCAATCTCAACCCTTGTAATTGCGTCATTTCACTTCGTTTTATATAAATAATCCTACGCTTCAATAACGCAATGATATTGTGTAATCAATTCTGTCCATGTAATTATTTGTAGGGTGCATTAGACAAAGCTGTAACGCACCATTAATAATAATAAACTTTACTAAGTATCTGCCTTATTTAACTTACTTTTGGGGTACAGATGATATTTTTTCTGAGCAACCTGGGTAATATATAAATGGTCTGTTCATCAAAACTTTACAATATAATTGTCAGTGGTATCAATAGAAGTATATATACTTATAATATTGAGTCACTAAAAGTATTAATAACGAAAGCAATGAAAAAATTCAGTATTTTCCAGTTGATAGCCTTGATGTCAACAATGTTATAACCGAAATACCCAAAGATAATTAGGATCAATCATACTTGAGCTTATGAACTACTTTTATCAGCAACTATCAGCGTAAAACCTAGTAGTTGACCTAACCATTAAATTATTCAGTCCTAAATTTATCAATCAGGATTATTCGTAATCACAGCCAAAATACTCAGTTAAATAACTTCATCGGAAAGCAATTATGTATCGAAAACGTCATCCATTAAAAATAATTACCAGAATTTCCACCAGATTGATCAGAAGGTTTCTCAAAAATACCAAAAGACAAATTATCTGGTTATTACAGGCCATCTTCCATAGTAAGCAGCAACAGTACACAGCCAATGCAGGTTTCATATTGCCCACAGTGGCCATGGTATCTATAGTAGTAGTATTACTTACTACTGCCATTATGTTACGTTCTTTTGAACGAGCTAAAACCGCTAGTAATGTGCGTGTTAATCAAGCTGTTCTCAGTGCTGCAACTTCAGCAATTGATCGCGGTAGAGCCAAAATTAACCAACTGTTTGCCGATACCAGTCTACCCAGAGCCACACCGACGGATGACGCATTGTATACACTGCTAATCAGTAAAATAACTTCCTACACCTTTGGTGACGAAACGCCGTTGCAATTAGGGTTTGATTTTACTAATAGTAGTGGTGGCAGTAGCTCTAATGGTAAAATTGATCTACCAAATAACGATACAGCAATATATAACAACGAAACACTGAATACAGCATGGAGTTTTCCGGTTGATACTGATAACAACGGAAAATTTGATAGCTACACCCTATATAGTATTTTATTTAGAACTCCCAAGGTATCTAGTGGTGGTAAATATGAACGGGCTAGAAATCCCTTAGAAGCCAGAACTCCCCCCATGGCATCAGGGACTGTAGATGCTAATTGTGGTATTGCCACCAGTGCCAGTTTAGTAGGAAACACAGGTTGGGTTAGACAAGATAATGAGCTAAAGAAATCATTTTTTGTGTATACAGCTACAGTACCAATCACCACAACCCCTACTAACAGTAACTATGAAAAATACCAAGGTAATACTGGTTTTGCCGCCATAGAGTATCAACAAGACCGAATCCAAATCCCACCAAATAACAAAGCAGTTGTTTATGAAGATGATATATCACTAACTCCTGGTCCAGACTTCAATTTAAACGGCGGAATTTTCACTAATAGTAATTTACTTACCTCTAATGTTAATGGTGGAAATATCAAATTCTATCAAGTTAGCAGTCCATCATCTTGTTACTATGAAGCTAAAAACGCAAAAATCACAGTAGGTGGTAATACCGCCCTAGATAATTTTACTGTTGCTAGTCATTCGGGTTCAGCAACTGTTGATTTATACAAGGGTAAAGGCTCAAGTGTTGCTACTAGTTCTTGGGTACAATCAGCCACTAATAGTCCCAGGGATATGGCCTATAACAACCTAGCCTATGCGAATCGGATCAAGAGGTTAGTGGATGCTCAAATGGCCAATGCTTCATCTACTGATCCACAAGCAGTTAAAGATGGAATTGAAAAGAAAAAAATAGCTTTAGGGTTAAGTAGTTTTACAACCGCAGAATTCGATAAGTATCGCAGTCAACAATTGACTTTGTGGTTTAAAGCTCGCACCCGGCGCGTACCATATACAGAAGTTGCCTTTGGTGCTACAGATACAGCACCTACCCCATTACTACAGGGTTCTGGAGATACTCTCCGCCCTAATGATAAGTGGATTTATCCCACAGACCCAACTGATGGCAAAACAGGTACTAATTATGCCAAATTAACACTCAATTTTGCTAGTACATCCCTAGAACCAAAGGCTACAGAACCGGAAGAACTCAAAAATAACAGCGGCAATGAAGGATTTGTCGGTGACAGAGTGATGGTGGGCAACAATTTACCTGAACTATGGTGGGATACAACCAAAAACAAGTTTGTTGGTCCAGGGATTTTGGATACTCAATCAATTAGTGGCATTAAATGGAATGGAACAAAGAAAACAGACCGCACTCGACGCTCCTTAGTACAGGCTTTAGCTGATGTTGGATCTACAGACAGGGATGGAGACTGGGAATTAGATGCAGCTAAAGTACCAAAAGACATCACAGAACTGGTAGGAGGTTTGCGCGTTATCACTGGTGCAGGAATTTATTTAACTGCGGCTCAAACTCCTAGTAGTAGTTTTCCTACTACTCCTACCGATTCTATTTGGCCAGATAGTAAACCAGTTCCTTTAAAACCAATCACATCATGTGCTGATCCACTACCACCAAATATATCATACAATAACAACGGTACCAAGATATGTAATTCTACCAATTTTCCAAACAACAACACCTATATCCCAGACACATACGATCCAAATACAAATAGCATTCGACCATATTCTCTATATGAGCCTGATATAAAATACACATGGAGTAGTCCTACTGCAACTCAACCATATTTACAAATGCGGGCTACGGCAGTTTATCACTACAAATCTACTAACTACAATGCCCAAACGCCGAAACCAATAGCCTGTGTTAGTAGTTTTTATGTTCCTACTAACAGTACCACTGCTAAGAATCAAGATAGTTTACCTAATGCTGCCAATACTTTACCAAATAATACTCCTCGTATTCTCAAAGATCCTAACGGTCTTTCTAACAATGGTATAGTCTATCCTGCACCTACTAAAACTGAGACTGATTATTTAGATGTACTGAATTATCAATCTAGATTAACTTATCCGAATGGACGTTCAATAGATGATGAGTTACTGAAAAGAGCATTAGCAAAAACGGCATCAACTCGCACTATCTCAGAGCAGTCTGCCATTGACGCTCAGATTTGTGCTTTGCAAATTAAATATGACTCTACTTTTACACCTGTCACTAGCAGTCCAGTAATTGATCATGGTGCAATTAGCGAAATCGCCTTTTTAGATAGTAGAGAAGTTCAGCAAAATAGTATTAGTGGCACATCTCAAACCTATGATATGCCAGTTAAGGATAGACAACCCCTAGAAATTCGGGCTACAGTTTTAGACCTTAACCTCCTCCGCACAAAGACCATCGGTGGATCATCACCAACTCAAGAATATTTATTACCCAATAGCGGTATTATCTACGCAACTCGTGATGGTGCCTTACCAGATATGAGTGCGGATACTGCGGCTGGTAATTCCATGCCCACTGAGGCCAATAAGTCCCTCAGTCCTGTGGATTATGTACTCGACCCTAAACGTCGTCCCGGAGGAATTATACTACTCAATGGTTCTAAACTGTGGCGGACAACAGCCTACCGTGATGAAGAGAAAGGGTTGATTTTAGCTACTAATTTGCCAGTGTATATCGAGGGTAATTTTAATCTCCATACCAAAGAAGAATTCACTACTGCACTAACAAATAATTGGAGCAACTTTTACTCTCGCACCACACTTGATCCCAATTTTGCCTGTCGTCCAGGCGACCCAAGATTACCAAGTTGCACCACTGGTGATGAATGGCGACCTGCTACCGTATTAGCAGATGTTATCACCTTGCTTTCAGGTGCTTTTAGAGACGGGTTCCGTGATGAAGGTGAATATGACTGGAATAATAGTTTAGTTGGCACTCCCACATCCAGTATTATTTCAGTTTCATCATTGTCAACATCTAATTTCTTAGGTGCAATGGGTACATGGGCTAATAACAGTGGAACTGATATTGGTTATCCTAAAGATTTTGTTCCAGATGTAACTGGTCAAGCAGCCACCACAGGATATCAGAGTAGTTCCTATGTGAATAATTTTGTATCACCTCTGATTAGGATGGCAGCAACACCAGCAAAGTATCAGTATGCCTATGAAGTTTGCAGTTCAACAGTTGAATCTGATTGTTTTTGTAGCTCAACAGATACTGATGCACAATGCGCTATAAAGACTAAACGCTGGTCATTAACTAACGTTGCTTATATTCAGAATGACCCAATATCGCATTGGCGAGATATTGCGACAGGTGCAAATCTTCCAGGTTCACCAGCTATTACAACAGGATTAATTGGTGGTACTGCGGCTTCAGGAGGTTGGGAAAATTTACCATTTAAAAGAATAGCCGTTAAACGCAATGCAACTGATACAAAACCTGTTAGCCCCCTGACTTTTTATGGTAGCAATGGTAGTAAACTAGCAGAATTTCCATTCGGTGGCTCAACTCAACCTGCACTAGCTGATCCTCTACCTGCTACACCTTTCATACCTTGGTTTACACGTAATACTAGCACTAACTTATTAGAACCAGTCCTACAAATTCAAAGACCCTTTGCAACTGAAGCCGACCCAACTAACAGTACCAATGTTGGATCAAATTCAGATAACAAGAATTGGCTGAGAAACGTTGATGCTGATACTACTTTTAACTTGATTTTTGCGATGGGTGATAGCCCAGGACGTTCTAACGGCAATAACAGCGAAGATAACGGTGGTTTGCATAATTTTCCCCGCTTCATGGAAAACTGGAGTCCCAGTGGTAGTCACAGGAGAGCCCGTATTAATGGATCTTTTATGCAGATAAAAAAGAGTGCTTATGCCACAAGTCCATTTGCTACAGCGTTATCAAACACCAGTAATCTTCTTTACTCCATTAATTTGGTCGGCGCTGCTGGTACGAATGGTACAGCTAGTAGTTATCTTCCCCCTATCAGACAATGGGGTTATGATGTAGCCCTGTTATCACAATCTCCTGACCAATTTGCCAGTAAGTTGGTACTTACACCACCTGATTTACCAGATGAATACTTCCGGGAAGTTGGTCGAGATGATAGATGGGTACAAACTTTGTTATGTGCCAGGACTGCTGATGATACCACTAAATTTGCCATAGATGCTGATCAACGTCCTTCTTGTACACCATACTAATAGATAGGTGATAAACAATGATGAAACTTCAACGACATCAACCAATTCCATCTACTGATAATTCTGGTTTTACAATTATCGAATCTCTCATTGGTATAGTCATCGTCGCCATTTTGTTAGCCTTTATCTCACCTGTTTTAGTTTTATCCACTGCTATCCGGGTACAGTCAAAACGAATTGAAAAAGCTGCACAAGTAGCCAACACATTTATTGATGGTGTTAGAACTCAGTCAATTCCAGCACCAGGGAAAATTATTTCCCTCACAGCCGCATCCAGTACGGCGGCTAGAACTCTCAGTGAAAATTTAATAACGCTCACAACAATGCCAGTACCAACTCAAACTTCTTTCAGTAGTAATACAAATAGTGATTTATATCTGTTTGAAAAAGATGGAACTATCTGTTTAGTAGGATCAACAGGTTGTGCCACAGATACTAGCAGTCCCTTTGATGAGTTTTATATTCAAGCTGCACGTATCCAAGTTGGTACAGGTGCTGCAACAACTAATGGTTATCGTTTGGCAATGAGAATATATAGAGCAGATGTAGAGGTAGATAAAACTATATTAGCTAGTAGTAGTAGTATCAAAACTGTCGAATCTCCTGTCACTCAAAGTCTAGGGAATAAACAAGCACCATTAATAGAAAGAACAGTAGATATTGCTAGTACCGCCACAACATTTAATGCTTTATGTTCTCGACTGGGTATTGCCCAGAAAAAGGACGCGGGTGGCACACCTCAAAATCAAAATTGCCCACAGTAATTGCCAGAAAAACAGTTTCTAATAGCAACTTACTTACACAGTTTGTTTAATAAGTTATCTAGGGTAAACAGGAGAAAAAAAATTATGAATACGCGGGATTTTATTTTAAAAATAATATTGAGGCTGAAACCAAAACCCTCGCGGATAAACTCTAAATTAATCCAAAAATCAACAGGGTTTACCCTAATTGAATTACTAGTCGCATTACTAATTTCTTTTTTAATTCTCACACCATTACTTGGTTTAATGGTGAATATTCTGACTACAGATAGAGAAGAACAAGCAAAAGCAAACACTGAGGAAGATATTCAAACAGCAATTAATTATATTACCCGTGATTTACAACAGGCTATTTATGTCTATGATGCAGATGGTATTGCAGCCATATCATCCCAATTACGCTATCCCAGTGATTCCAGCAGAACTCCTATCTTAGTTTTTTGGAAACGAGATTTAGTCACTAATGTTGTTCCACAAGCAACAGGATTAGATGATACTTTTATTTATTCGTTAGTTGTTTATTATTTAGACAATTCTGCCAGCACCACCTGGTCTAAAGCGGCTCGTATTAGTAGATGGCAAATTAGAAATGGTGTAGAAAATTCCAGTGGTGTAAATTGCACAGGATACACGAAAAAGTATGTCAGTGGTTATTGTCCTGATCCCGGTTTTGGTGCTTTTAATAACTATTTTGGGGACGGTGATAATTTAACTGTAGGGATGCAAAAATGGAAAAAAGCATCTGGAGCTTATACTAATGATGCGGTAGTTCTGATTGATTTTGTAGATCAAAGTACCAGTTCCGTACCGCCAGCTACTTGTCCTCCTGATGTCACCAATCCCACTGATAGTACGAAAAAACTAATTGAATGGTCAGTTGTGAAACCAACCAACATGACAGGATTTTATGCTTGTGTAGATAAAACCAATAATGTCACATCACAAGTATTTATTCGCGGCAATGCTTTAGCTCGTAATAATACTAATGCCAGTCAAATTCTTTATAGTGATAGTAACAAAAGTTATTTTCCCACCGTCAATGTGAGAGTGCAAGGTCGAGGTTATCTATATAAGTAAAGATTCTGGAGGAGAAACAGATTATGATCAGTAATTTTGATAAACCCAAAGTTGATCCCATCAGGAAATACAATGATGCGGGGTTTTCCTTGTTAGAAATGCTCACAGTAGTAGCAATGATTGGTATTTTATCAGCCATTATCGCCCCTAATTGGATAGGGTTCGTTCAAAGACAGCGAGTTAATAAGGCTAATGATGCAGTGATGGCTGCAATTAAACAAGCACAAACAGAGGCTAAAAAACAAAAGATTAACTATAGCGTCAGTTTCCGTGTTAATTCTACTACTAACATACCTGAGTATATAGTTTATCAAGGTACTCCTCCTACTACTATTACTGCTACAACTAAACCTAGTTCAAGCACTGCCACCAATTCAGGTTGGTTACCTTTAGGAGATAATCTACGACTACAATCGAGACAGGTTTTTTTATATACTAATCTTTCATCTCTCTCAGCCTACAATACGCGAGCAAGCACTAGCAATAGTAATATAGTTACAACTGCTACAGGAACAGGTACTATTACTTTTGATTATCTAGGGACTTTAGCAAATAAAAATACTACAACTGTATCTGATACCCCTTTAAAAGTTATGGTAGCTCTACCTGAATCCACGGGTAGTACACCAACTGGACTCAAACGGTGTATTATTATTGAAGGTTTAGTTGCAGGAATGCGAACTGCTCAAGATACAGCCTGTCAGTAACCTAACCTGTATCTATAAAAAATTAAATATCCGTAATCATACTGTATATAAACATTATTTCATATAGCATTATATATAATTAATATATATTAGTTAGCTAAGTAGAGTATGAAAGTCGAAAATTCTACCTCTGAAAGTCTTACTCTCTGTGTTCCTAGACTACTATTTGATGTAGATTCGTATTTTCATTCATCAAACTCTCACAATCAAACCATGGATCTTTGTTTTGATTTGACAATCGCTATACCAACCTACAATGGTGAACATCGTTTACCAGAATTATTAGAACGGTTAAGAAACCAAATTAATACAGAACATTTTTCTTGAGCGATTCTAGTTGTTGATAATAACAGTACAGATAATACAGCAAAACTTATTCAAAGCTATCAAGAAAATTGGCAATGTCCTTATCCGTTATATTACTCTTTTGAACCCAAACAGGGGGCAGCTTATGCTAGAAAAAAGGCAATACTAGAAGCTAAAAGCGAACTTATCGGTTTTTTTGATGATGATAATTACCCAAATTATACTTGGGTTTGTGCAGCTTATAATTTTAGTCAACAACATCCCCAATTAGGAGCTTACGGTAGTCAAATTCATGCTCGTTGGGAAGTAAAACCACCAGAGAATTTTCACAGAATAGCAGCCTTTTTAGCCATTACTGAACGAGGAAATTTACCTCTACTTTATCACCCCCATAGAAAAATACTTCCTCCTTCTGCTGGTCTAGTCGTTCGTCGTCAAGCTTATTTAGAAAGTGTCCCTACTGAAACGGTTTTAACGGGCAGAGTTCAGGGAGATATGCTGACTGGTGAAGATATAGAGATGGTCTCTTATATCCAAAAAGCTGGTTGGGAAATCTGGTATAATCCTGAGATGGAAATTTATCATCATATTCCTAAATTGCGTTTAACGAGAGAATATTTAATTCCTTTCTTTCAAGGTATTGGACTCAGCCGTTATGTTACCCGAATGGTAAATATTAAACCTATTAATAAACCATTTTGGTTGCTTATTTATTTAGTTAATGATTTGAGCAAAATTATGTTTCATTTACTCAAATATAGAACTAAAATCAAAACTGATTTAGTCGCTGCTTGTGAAATGCAATTATATATAAGTAGTTTAGTTAGCCCATTTTATTTATGGAAAATCGGTTATCTAAAAAAGAAATAATCAATTATCCAATCACTCAAATCCTATGACTGAAAACAACAATAAAGATTTATATATTACAGTAGCTATTCCCACATTTAATGGGGAAAAGCGATTACCACTGTTATTGGATGCACTTTTAAATCAGACAGGGCTGGAAAGTATTAACTGGGAAATTATTGTTATTGATAACAACAGTTCTGATCAAACATCTGAAGTAGTTGCTAAGTATCAAGAAATTATCAACACTAATAAGATTGATCTGCGTTACTTTCTAGAAACTCAACAGGGAGCAGCTTTTGCGAGATTAAGAGCAATACAGGAAGCCCAAGGTGCTATTGTTGCCTTTATAGATGATGATAATTTACCTAATCCTGATTGGTTAGCTGCTGCTTATAAATTTGATGTTGAACATCCAAAAGCAGGAGTTTGGAGTGGACAAATTCATGGAGCTTTTGAAGTTAGTCCTCCAGAAGATTTTAAGAGAATTGAGAGTTTTTTTGCAATTATGGAACGTGGGGATAAACCATTTAAATTTAATGCTGATAAATTAAAACTTCCTCCTGGTGCTGCCTTTGTTGTTCGTAAACAAGTATGGTGCGATAATGTTCCCTCAACACCAATTCTCAGTGGTAAACTTCCTGGTATATTCGTTCAAGGTGAGGATTACGAACCACTACTTTACATACATAAAGCAGGTTGGGAAATTTGGTATAACCCTGCTATGCAGACCTATCATCAAATTCCCAAGTGGAGATTAGAGAAAGATTACATTCTCACCTTATCTCGTGGTTGCAGTTTACCTACTTTCCAGTTACTTGTGATTAATACGCCAAAATTGCAGATACCTATATTATTTATCCGTCTATTTTTAGGTGGTTGCAAGCGAATATTAGGACATATTATCAAAAATGGTAATAAAATAAATAGCGATTTAATTCTGATGGCAGAAATGCAATATTATTTAGGAAGTATGCTGAGTCCTTTTTATTCCTGTCGGCTTTACTTAAAAAGATTGATGGATAATGATAGATAATATTAAGTTAAAATCATGAGTGAACCTAATCAAGATAATCAACCAAAAATTTCTGTAGTTATTCCAGCTTATAACTGTGAGAAAACTATAAAAAACAATTGAATCGGTTTTAAATCAAACCTTTACTAATTGGGAATTAATTATTATTAATGATGGTTCTACAGATGCAACTTTAGCAATTATTTCTCAAATTCATGATACACGGATTCAAGTATTCTCCTTTGAAAATGCAGGAGGTAATGTTAGTCGTAATCGCGGCTTAAAATATGCTATTGGAGAATTTATTAGTTTTTTAGATGCTGATGATATTTGGATGAATGATAAACTAGTAAATCAGTTAAAAGCTTTAGAAGAAAATCCTCAAATGACAGTTGCTTATAGTTGGAGTAATCATATTGATGAAAATGATCAATATATAGTTTCAGGTGGACGATTCAATTTAAAAGGGGATGTTTATGAAAAGTTGCTGGTTGCTAATTTTTTAGAAAATGGTTCTAATCCTTTAATTAGAAGAGAAAATTTAATTTCTCTAGGGGGATTTGATGAGTCACTTCCTGCGGGGCAGGATTGGGATATGTGGTTAAGATTAGCTGCTAGATTTGAATTTATTTGTGTTCCTCATGTACATATTCTATATAGAACCAGTGAAAATTCTATTTCTACTAATCTTCCTCGTCAAGAAAAAGCTTGCTTATTTGTTCTCGACAAAGCCTGTCAAGAAAGACAACCAACAAATAATTTCAATATCAAAGAATCTTTAGCCAATTTATATCAATACCTCACTCGGAAATCATTACAAAAACCTTATTCACGCCATAAAGCTTTAACTGGAATTAAGTTCTTGTATTATTATACAATATATGAATATTTAAATCTCCAAAAAGCTATTACTATTGCTAGATTAGCATTAAAAATACTCATAGTAATTATCAGCCCTCCTTTGCTATACTTGATAGAGAAAAAAAGTAAATATAGTCTGATTTTTAATCCTTAATTATTAGTATAGTATATCTTCATCAGCAATTGGAAATTCAAAAATGAATAGCAAATATAGTTCATTCTTTTTATTGGAATTAAGCAATCAGCTAAAATTGACCAATCATGGTTTTACTATCTTGGAGATGTTAGTCGTTGTTTCTATGATTGGGATATTATCATCAATAATAGCACCCAGTTGGTTAAATTTTATCTATATTCGTACTTTAAATGCGTCCCAAGATCAAGTTTATCAAGCTATGCGTCAAGCCCAAAACCAAGCTAGAAAAGAAAAGTTAACTTGGCACGCTAGTTTCAGAGAAGAAAATAATATTGTACAGTGGGCTGTGCATCCAGCGACAACTCAACCAGCCAATGCTAACTGGAATAATTTAGATCCTAGTGTACAACTAGATGCAGAATCAACATTGCAATTGTCTGGTGGTGTCAGACGAGTTCAATTTGATCATTTTGGTAGTGTAAAACCCCCATTAGGGAGAATTACCCTGGCTCATAAATCTGGAGGAACAGTCAAACGTTGTGTTTTTGTTTCCACTATCCTAGGTGCAATGCGAACTGCCAGGGAAAATTCTACTCCAAAAGATGGTAAATATTGCTATTGAGATTAGCCATCTTGACATCAGATTTTGGGTAGTTTAGTTTATATCCTACCTATTAAAAATCAATATATGCTTGATCAAGTTGTTGCAGCTTTTGAACGTAAAGATTATCAGACAGCAAGAATATTACTAGAAAAACTGCGGATAGAATCACCGGAAAATCCTTGGGTAGAACTTTATTTTGGGAGGTTGCAAGAAGTTTCCCATCAGTCAGAGGTGGCGGAAAAAATTTATCGGCAGTTACTACGTTTGACAACTCATACGAAAATTATTTCCCAGGCGCGTCAAGGTTTACAGCGATTAGAGAAAGTTAAACAAGAAGAAAAACAAAGAGCTATTGCTCAAGCTACAGCTACATCTGATAATAATGAAGTAGGAATATTAATTTTAGAACCTATTGATCATCAACTCAAAACCAAAGCTGCCCGTGATTTTGCCGAAATTATGCAGGTAGATGTTTACACAGCCAGAATCATATTACCTAGTCAAACTTGGCGCGTTTATCGTCTGGGTAGAGTTGGAGAATTGGCATTTTATACCACACAATTACAACAAGCTGGGATTCCTTGTTTCTGGCTAAAAATTAGCCAAATTCAACAAATACAAGTATTTCACGTTAAACATCTCACAGCAAACTCATCTCAAATCAAAGCAGTTTGTCAGAATGAGGCCAATCAAATTGGTACAATGACATTTAATTTATCAGAAATTAGTGCCAGAGTGATAGGGCTTTTACCAATTTTTGAACAAGTTATAGATATTAATGTTAGGGGTAAATTAGAACGCAAAGATAAAACTCAAGATTATGCTCAATTTTGTGATTTACACCTACCAAAGAGACAGAGTATTTTACGAATTTATGATCAAGGATATGAATTTCAGCGAAGTTTAGAAAGTAAAACTTTAGCTCATCAAAATACCATCAGAATTAATTGGAATAATTTAATGAATTGGGTTAACCAACAATTACCTCAAGCAAAATTGTGGTCAGAGTTTAAAACTTTTGCGTCAACAGTTATAGACCAAACAGAAACCCTCAATCAAATTCCCTCACACATCAATCTATTTCGTAGAGAAGACAGTAATTGGGATACAGCTTTTCATTTATATAGTGGGATTATTTTTCACAAGATGCAAGGAATAAACCTTGATACCTAATTTTTATACATGATATAAGTGCATACCGCAATATATACTCATGAGCTTGACAAATTATATCCATAGAATATTGATTCAGAATCGGAAACCGTTGTCATAATAGGGAATAGTGCTACAACCTATTTAATTATCTGCTCATTTAAGACTGAAATACCCTATGTTAGCAGGCAAAATTTTGCAGAATGGAAAATATACTATCCTCCAGGAAATAGGGCGGGGGGGATTTGGTGTTACCTTCAAAGCTACCCATCACTATCTAGGACAAGAAGTGGTGATGAAAACTATTAATGAAAGGTTGCGGCAACATCCCGATTTCCCTAAGTTCCAGCGCCAATTTCAAGATGAGGCCAGGAGATTAGCCGCTTGTGTTCATCCTCATATTGTCCGGGTCAGCGATTTTTTTCAGGAAGAGGGTTTACCTTATATGGTAATGGAATATATTCCTGGAGAAACTTTAGGGGCTGCATTTGTGTTACCTGGAATATCGCTACCAGAGGTGACTGCAATTCATTACATCCGTCAAATAGGTGCAGCATTGCAGGTAGTACATCAGAATGGCTTATTACATCGAGATATCAAACCAGATAATATTATTTTGCGTCAGGGAACTCAGGAAGTAGTGCTAATTGATTTTGGCATTGCTAGAGAATTTAATAATGGCGCAAAACAAACGCATACAGGCTTAGTAAGTGAGGGATATGCACCCATAGAACAGTATTTAACCCAAGCTCCACGAACAGCGGCCACAGATGTTTATGGTTTAGCTGCAACTTTATATGCACTTTTAACAGGGCAAGTTCCCATACCAGCATTACTGCGGGATAGAGAAAAAATGCCCTCTCCCCGTGAACTCCAACCCCATCTGAGTGCGGCTGTGAATCAAGCAGTTATTCGCGGGATGGCTGTAGAAATGCAGTTTCGTCCTAGTACGGTGGCTCAATGGCTCGAATTATTACCGGGAAATCAGCCAGATATTACATCTACAGTTTTAGAAACTCAAGCATTGCCTACTCTTAATGTATCAGATTTAAAATCAGAAAATTTAGTTAAAAATCGTACTCCTTATCCTGGAACTACATCGTCAAAAGCCGACAAGATAGAAAAAGAAAAAAAACCAGGTTTATCGAAGGGAGTTATTGGTATTAGTATTGCTTTAGTTGCGGCTACAGCAGGGTTTAGTGTGACGCGGGTATTATCCAAAGCTGAAGTAAAATCATCACCTCAACCGCTTTTTGAACAATCTACTTACGAATCTCCTACACCCCGGCCTGTTGTTGAAATATCACCATCATCTGAGAACCAAAAGACACAAACTTCATCTTTGAGTGAATCTAAACCAGAATCTAGGGTGAGGAGAAAACACAAAAATGTGGATGTTGTCCCAGAAAAAAATCCTAGCAGCAATAGTAGTAGGTATGAAGAAAAAGCACCTGAAAATAATCCTCAACCTTCTCCATCTCCCAAAAGAAAAATCAAGAAATCAACTCCTGTTGTCACTTCTTCACCATCTTTAATGGATACTTTGCGTGAAGTAAAAGAATCTCCCAAATCTTCTACCACGCCACCGCCAGAAAATACTCCAGCCACTACGAAGGAATCTTCATCAGAATCTAATCCTCCAGTAATTCCATTTCAGGAATCTCCGCCAGAGAATTCTTCCTCTGTGGTAGTCCCAACTGTAGAAAATGAGAACAATTCAGCGCCAGAACCCCCGCAGCAAAAGGAAGAAAAGCCACAATAATACTATCAATTCAACGGAGAGGGGGGGATTCGAACCCCCGTTGAGTTGCCCCAAAACGCATTTCGAGTGCGTCACCATCAACCACTCGGACACCTCTCCAAAACAAACATGAAGTTTTTGCCTCACAAGTGTCAATTATAATTATAACATAACTGTAGATACAGGTCACGCTGATGACTGCAAGTCCCAATTATGACTATATTTCCCCCGCAGAATATCTTGCTAGGGAAGAAACCAGCCCTATCAAACATGAATACAGACAGGGACAAGTTTACGCCATGGCGGGAGCAAGTAATATTCATGTAGTTATTACTCTCAATATTGCTTCACTACTCAGAAATCATCTCCGTGGTAGTGGCTGTCAAACTTATATTGCTGATACTAAAGCACATATTGAATCCATAGATACCTATTATTATCCTGATGTGGTAGTTAGCTGTGATTCAAGAGATAAGGCTTTTAATAATTTTTTGCGTTATCCTTGTTTAATTATCGAAGTTTTATCTCCAACTACAGAAGGTTTTGATAGAGGTGATAAATTTGCTGACTATCGCCAATTAGAATCTCTTCAGGAATATGTTTTAGTAAGTCAAAATAAAACAAGTGTAGAAGTTTTCCGCCGTAATTTAGAAGGTCAATGGGTGTTTTATAGTTATGGAAAAGGGGAAAATATACATTTAGCCAGTGTGAATTTTCAGCTTGCTGTAGAAGATGTTTATGAAGATATTAGTTTTGAATCTGTTAATCTGCCATAACGTGCTGTCATTCTAGTTTCAGGATGAGATTGATTATATAACCAAGCCCACATTTGATCACCAAAGGAAAAATGCCACCATTCTCTAGGGTTGCGTTGAAATCCGGCTTTTAACATGACATCATTTAGTAGTTGACGGTGACGATGATACTCTTGATGACTATGAATATAATATTCGGGATAGGAGCGAGGAGACATTTCATCAATTGGTGAACCCATATCTACAATTTCCCCAGTATCATTAACTAGAGTAATATCTACCGCTGCACCTGTACTATGAGGAGGAGGAGTTTGCATATCCAAACTTGGTACAGCCCAAATTTCATAAACTGCTTGCCATATTTGTTCCCGTTGTTGGGGTGATAATTCTGTTTCTGTTAAACCTCTGTGTCGCAAAGCTTCACCAAAACTGTAATCTACCATAAATTGTTGGACAGCTACAGGACGATAGGCATCGAATATTTGAATATACCAACCAGGATGTTGTAATTGTAAATTATTTTGGGCTTGAATCAAATTTTCAATGACACTTTGGCGGAGATAATAAGGTGAATGTATCCCATAATTAGCACCTAACTTTTGATAGGGATGAGGAGATTCCACCGCAAATAATTCTAGGGGAATTTCTACTAAAGGTTGATGACATTCAATAATAGGGATTTGGTGATATGGTCGCATTTTAGGTAATAATTTTTTACTGGTGATTAACGTTGATGAAACTCGATATATTTATCCATGATTTTAATATCATATTTCTCAAAAAAATCATGTCCAAGTAGACCAATTTCAGCTTTACGAGCGACTGCAATTTGTGGATTTTTAACAACTAAACTACCAACTCCTACAGATGAAATTATGCCAGTGGGAAATTCTACTATACTACCATCCGCAATGCTAACTTTGATTATTCCCATCGGCTTAGGCTTGAGAATTGTGGCCATTCTTTGAGTAATTAAAATGCCACTTGCACCAGTATCAAACACCATCTCAAAAACCTGATTACCATTAAATATCACATCTACAATTGGGGTTTTAGCTATACGGCGTTTAATGGGTATTCTCCAAACTGTTTCTTTAGTTGGTGTAACTTTGCATAGTTGTCCTAAATTCATCTTTTGACCTGATGATGTCACCATGAAACAAAGACCCGGATCATTGGCGGTGGCAACAGATGGTATGCTAAGAACAGTTAAGGCAGATATAACGGCCATCCATCTACTTTTCAAAATGTGCATTTTTTTAGTCATTAAATAATTGTTATCAATTATTATACAGCGAGAATATCTGTATTGGTGGAAAAATAATTTTAAATATGAGAAATTATCATACCGAATGTAGTTTTTACCTAATTTATATAAACTTATTAAGGACTTATTAATCAATATTAGGACTTACGTATTTTAACGAAATGTAGGGGTTTGAGATTCCTTTCTTACTTCGCAATGACGGTATTTGAACTAGGTTTTGCGTAAGTCCAGAATATTACGTAAATATATCAGGACTAACGTAAAATCCCTATCTTACTCTCTTTCCTTCGTGGTTCATTTTTTCCTAGCTGTACATAATTTCTACTCGTAAAGAATCTTTTCTTCACAACTACCGTCTACAATTTGATGTAGTAGTTTACAGAGTGCAGAAACCATGAAACTTCAATACAAAAACCGCTTACAAACGTTCATTAGCTTCAGCTTATTTACCACCTTCCTTACACCCTATTCTGTCACCGCTACCCCTTCACGCGCCGCAGATAAAACTGTCAACTGTGAGATTTTGGTTGTGGGTGGTGGACTTTCAGGAGTAGCAACAGCTTATGAAGGTTTACTCGCAGGACGGACAGTTTGTTTAACAGAAATCACCGACTGGTTGGGGGGACAAATTTCCTCTCAAGGGACATCTGCATTAGATGAAAGACCAACCCAAAGAGCGAAACAATTTTATTCTCGCGGATATTTGGAATTAAGAAACCGCATTCAACGTAAATATGGCAAACTGAACCCCGGTGACTGTTGGGTAAGTGATTCTTGTTTTTTGCCTCGTGATGCTCACATCATCATGACACAAATGCTCAAAGATGCTCAAAAAAAGGGTAGAGGCAAATTACAATGGTTTCCTAATACGGTAATTAAAGATTTACAAATTAGTCAGGATGGCAAGATTATTAATAGTGCTATAGCTATTCAACATCAACCGGCAAAAGGTACACCGCCTCTAAATACTGATACTTTATCTCAAGTAATTGAAGATGCCTATAGTTATCAAAATTCATCTCGATTCAATAAAAGTATTATTCGTTTTCTGCCTCAACAATCTCAAGATAAAACTTCAAAATGGTACGTGGTAGATGCCAGTGAAACTGGGGAAATTATCGCTTTAGCTGATGTTCCTTATCGTCTAGGAATTGATGCGCTTTCCTATCTTGAACCTTCGTCTTCTAGCATTACAAATGACCCCTATTGTACTCAAGGTTTTACTTATACCTTTGCTATGGAGTCTACGAAAGAACTACAACAACAAACAATGCCGCCATTTTATTTACAATATTCACCCTATTTTAGTTATGAATTAAAACGATTAGCAAATTTTGATTTAGTGTTTACTTATCGGCGGATTTGGAGTCCCCAAAAAGGACAAACAACTACATTTAATGGTGTGAAGTTTACCGCACCCACACCAGGGGATATATCTATGCAAAACTGGACTTGGGGCAATGATTATCGTCCTGGAACAGCCCAAGATAATTTAGTTTATACTCGTCAACAATTGGAAAATTCTGGACAATTAAAACCGGGAGGTTGGCAAGGTGGACTGCGTACAGAAAGTTTACGTAAGGCGGAAGAAAAAGCTTTTGCCTATTTTTATTGGTTGTATGGAGGAACTACAGATTCTCAATTAGGAGAAGGTGTTAAAAAACCACAAAGAAATATCCGTTTTTTATCTGGTTTAGATTCACCGATGGGGACGGTTCATGGTTTATCTAAATACCCCTATATGCGAGAAGGAAGACGGATTATTGGCCGTCCTAGTTGGGGACAACCAGAAGGTTTTACTATTTGGGAAGTTGATATTTCTCGCCGTAATTATAATGATGAATATTATCGGAAAACTCTACCAGCAAATGTGTATCGCAGTTTAAAGGCGACTTTGGCGGGTTTGGAAGCGACATCTGTAATTCGGGGTGAAGTTCCTCCAGAAAAAGCTATCCGCAGAAGCCGTTCTACTATTTATCCTGATGCGGTGGGGATTGGTCATTATGCGATAGATTTTCATCCTTGTATGACAAAAAGCCCAGTGGAAGCACCTGGTAATACTGAACGTGCTGGAGAACGACGGGGTGCGGGACTTGCTTATCCTTTTCAAATTGCTCTGCGGGCGATGATTCCCCAAAAAATTGATAATTTATTGGTAGGGGGAAAAAGTATTGCTACCAGTCATATAGCTGCTGCTGCTTATCGGGTTCATTCTTTTGAATGGTCGGCTGGTGCTGCTGCGGGTACTGTGGCTGGTTTTGCACTTAAACAGGGAATTGCTCCCTATCAATTGGTTGATAACTTACCTAAGCAAGAACCGCAATTAGAAAATCTCAAACGGCTATTGGAAGAGAATGGGAATCCTACAGCTTTTCCTGATACTTCTATTTTCAATCAAAATTGGGAAGATTGGCGGTAGGTTTGTTTGAGGCAAGGAAACCTAACAACTCTTACTATGGCAGGAGACAGGAGGAAAAGTTTTGTTATATAGTACGTTTCAAGGATTCATAATGTCCTAATTATCCTGGCTACAGCTACATAAGGGATAGCGCTCGTTGTCTAACGTGTTTGGGGCAACCACGGGGGGTTTGCCCCTACAAAATTGATTGATTTAGGGGTTGACATTCGATTTTAAATCTGTTATTATCATTTTGATAAGGAAGAACTATAATTAAACCAAAAGTGTGGTACAATTAATAATAAGCGCATTTAATTATGCTAATTAGCGTTTAAAGTATCCCAGCCATAAGAGATTACTATTACAGAATTAGAAACCATTGCCAATTTAATTAAATCAACCTAACAATGAAGGGAAATTTGCCAAAAAGCTGTTAGTTAATAACTAGGACTTTTTGCCAAACATGATTTTAATTGCAGATTGATTGTGATGAATATAGCTAATTTTCCGTGGCTGACGATAATTATTTTGTTTCCGATAGCCGCATCACTACTACTCCCTATCATCCCCGATAAAGACGGCAAAACGGTACGCTGGTATTCTCTAGTCGTGGGATTGATAGATTTTGTCCTGATTGTCTGGGCTTTTTATACTGGGTACGATTTCTCTAATCCTGATTTGCAACTGGTGGAGAGTTACCCTTGGATTCCACAGTTAGGTTTAAATTGGTCAGTGGGGGCTGATGGTTTATCTATGCCTCTGATTTTGCTAACTGGATTCATTACCACTCTGGCGATTTTAGCAGCTTGGCCTGTGACACTCAAGCCGAAATTATTTTATTTTTTGATTTTGGCGATGTATGGCGGTCAAATTGCTGTTTTCGCTGTCCAGGATATGCTGTTATTTTTCCTGGCTTGGGAATTGGAACTTGTTCCGATATACTTCCTGCTGTCAATTTGGGGGGGTAAAAAGCGCCAATATGCAGCGACAAAATTTATTTTATACACTGCGGGCGGTTCACTGTTTATTTTGCTGTCTGCCTTGACAATGGGATTTTATGGCGATACGGTGACTTTTGATATGCGATCGCTCGCAATGAAAGATTTTGGGCTAAATTTAGAACTGTTACTCTACGCTGGCTTCCTCATTGCTTACGCTGTCAAGTTGCCTATTATTCCCCTCCATACCTGGCTACCAGATGCCCACGGTGAAGCTACAGCCCCAGTGCATATGTTACTAGCGGGTATTCTTTTAAAAATGGGTGGTTACGCCTTAATTCGCATGAATGCCCAAATTCTACCCGATGCCCATGCTTATGTAGCCCCGGCGTTGGTGGTTTTGGGGGTAGTAAATATCATCTATGCGGCGTTAACTTCCTTTGCGCAGAGGAACTTAAAACGGAAAATTGCCTACTCTTCAATTTCGCACATGGGCTTTGTTCTCATTGGTATTGCTTCTTTCACCGATTTAGGTTTGAGTGGGGCAATGTTACAAATGGTTTCTCACGGTTTAATCGGGGCGAGTTTATTCTTTTTAGTTGGTGCAACTTATGACCGCACACACACCTTAATGTTAGATGAAATGGGTGGTGTGGGTAAGAAAATGCGGAAGATTTTCGCTATGTTTACAACTTGTTCTATGGCTTCTTTAGCGTTACCAGGAATGAGTGGTTTTGTAGCTGAATTAATGGTATTTGTAGGCTTTGCCACAAGCGACGCTTATAACCCAACATTTAAAGTGATTGTCATTTTCTTGATGGCTGTTGGTGTTATTTTAACGCCAATTTATTTACTTTCCATGTTGCGTGAGATTTTTTACGGACAAGAAAATGAGGAGTTAGTTTCTCACCAAGCTTTAATAGATGCTGAACCCCGTGAAGTTTTTATCATTGCTTGTTTGTTAATACCAATTATTGGGATTGGTTTCTATCCTAAGTTATTAACGCAAATGTATGATGCTACAACTGTTCAGTTAACAGCAAGATTGCGTGATTCTGTTCCCACTTTATTAGCAGATAAAGCTGTAGAAAGCGTTTCTTTAAGTGCGCCAATAATTGGTAATTAATTGGTAATTCAATCTAGGATTTATCATGAGGGTGGGTTTGATACCTGCCCTTTTTTATTTGTGCTATGGCAAAATTCAGCAGTAGAGATTTAGCACTGCTAAACCCCTACATAAATATACTGCTATATCGTTTATGATATATAATATACAAAAACAGGGTTATTAAAGCAACATCCTAATCCTATGATTGGTACTATCCTCCGTCAACGTTACAAGATTGTCAAACAACTAGGTGCAGGTGGGTTTGGGGAAACTTACCTTGCAGAAGATTTAGATTTAGATATTCCTGTAACTCCTAAACCCGTTTGTGTGGTTAAAAAGCTGCACCCAACAATGATTACCCCAGATAGTGTCCGTTTATTTGAACAGGAAGCAAAAATATTATATGAATTAGGACAAAATCATGATCAAATTCCTAAGTTGTATGCTTATCTTCAGGAAGGTCAAGAATTTTATTTGATTCAAGAATTTATTGATGGCCATAATTTAACTGAAGAAATAACACCTGGTAAAAAGCTGAGTGAAGGGGAAGTAATTCAACTTTTACGAAATGTTTTAGAAATCTTGGTTTATGTCCATGAAAATAAGGTGATTCACCGGGATATTAAACCAGAAAATATTATGCGACGTAAAGATGGGAAGTTAGTATTAATTGATTTTGGTGTAGTGAAACAAATTAATACTAATATTGCTAAGAGATCAGGGTTTACCAGTAAAACTGTTGGTGTTTATACAGAAGGATATACGCCAGCAGAACAGAAGGCAGGTAAACCTAAATTGAGTAGTGATATTTATGCTTTGGGGATGACAGCAATTCAGGCTTTAATTGGACTTCCTCCTCATTCCTTGCCAGACGATAAAGATGGAGAGATTCTTTGGCACTATGGATCTGAAGTAAGTGATAAATTAGCTCATTTCATCACTAAGATGGTGCGGTATGATTGGCGACAACGTTATCGAGATGCAAAGGAAGCATTAGAAGAATTAAATAAAGTTTTTGGAGTTAGTCAACAACAGAATATATATTCAGGAACACAATATCAAGTTAAAGATTGGCTTGAGGATGGGAATAAATTATTATTTAATTATGCAAAAAGATTTTGGAATGAGTTCAATGATCAATTAAATCAATTTTCCGCTAAAGATTTATTTGTAGAGGGGAATAAATTATTAGGATTACAAAAATACCAAGAAGCGATCGCATCCTATGATAAAGCTATTGCTATTAAACCTGACTTTCATGAAGCTTGGTATGGACGGGGTCTTTGCCTAGACAACTTACAAAAATACCAAGAAGCGATCGCATCTTACGATAAAGCTATTGCTATTAAATCTGACTATTATTATGCTTGGAATAACCGGGGGTTTTCCCTAAACGAATTACAAAAATACCAAGAAGCAATTACATCTTTCGACAAAGCCATTGCTATTAAACCTGACTTCTATGATGCTTGGAATAACCGGGGGTTTTCCCTAGAGAAATTACAAAAATACCAAGAATCTATCGCATCTTTCGATAAGGCTATTGCTATTAAATCTGACTATTATTATGCTTGGAATAACCGGGGGTTTTCCCTAGAGAAATTACAAAAATACCAAGAAGCTATCGCATCTTTCGATAAAGCTATTGCTATTAAACCTGACCATGATTATGCTTGGCATAACCGGGGGTTTTCCCTAAACCAATTACAAAAATACCAAGAAGCTATCGCATCTTTCGACAAAGCTATTGCCATCAAATCTGACGACCATCGATCCTGGTATTTCCGAAGTCTTACTCTATATTATCTGCAAAAATACCAGGAAGCGATCAACTCTTTTGACAAATCCATTACCATAAAACCTGACTTTCATCCAGCTTGGTATTTTCGAGGTATTTCCCTATGTTCTCTGCAAATGTATCAAGAAGCGATCACATCCTTTGACAAAGCCATTGCTATCAACCCTAAAGACTATGAATCTTGGTATTTCCGAGGTAATACACTAGATCAATTACAAAAATACGAAGAAGCGATTATATCCTATAACAAAGCCATTGCCATCAATCCTGACGATGCTAAATCTTGGTGTAACCGAGGTTTTTCCTTAGAGAACTTAGAAATGTACCAAGAAGCGATCGCATCTTTTGACAAAGCCATTGCAATTAACCCTGACGATTCCAAATCTTGGTGTCATAGAGGTTTGTCACTATATTATTTACAAAAATACAAAGAAGCAATTACATCCTTTGACAAAGCCATTACTATCAACCCTGACGATTATCTAGCTTGGAAAAACCGAGGTTTTGCTCTAACTCAATTAGAAATGTACCAAGAAGCGATCGCATCCTTTGACAAAGCCATTGCAATTAACCCTGACCATCTATCTTGGTATAACCGAGGTTTTGCTCTAAGTCAATTACAAAGGTATACAGAAGCACTTTTATCCTACGATAAAGCTATTTCTATCAAGCCTGACTTACATCTAACTTGGTATAAGCGCGGTAATACTCTACTTCAATTCCAAAGGTATGAAGAAGCACTAAAATCATACAAGAAGGCAATTAGTATTAAACCAGATTTTCAACCAGCAATAAATAATTGCAATGATTTATTAAGGCAATTGGGGCGTTAAAATCAATCAGTTAAAGTAGGAATTAATTTCACGGTTTTATCAGATTTTTGATTTAATTCACCAGCGATTACAAACAGCAATCCAAATTTCACAAACTAGAGAATCATGAGATCAAGATTATGTTAGATTATACAATCAGTTCTGGGAACATATTTCAAGATTTAGGATTTGCTAATGCAGAAGAAAAATCAGCCAAAGTTAAACTAGCTTCTCTCATTGCTGATATTTTAAAACAGCAAGAAATCACACCCCAACAAGCTGCACAAATTTTAGGCTTAGAAATTGAAAAAGTAAATAATTTAACTAACGGTATTCTCAAAGAATTTACCATTGAAAATTTATTAAGTTATTTAATTAAACTAGGTCAAAATGTAGAAATAATGGTAACAAATCAACAGCAAGATAGATCTCAACCTAAAATTAATGTTGTTTATCAAAAAATTGCTTAATGTCTAGATATGCACATTATCAGCAAAAAGAGATTAAAAGAATTTTTGCAGCAACATCCAAAAGCTGAATCAAATCTAGAAACATGGTATAAAATTGTTAATAAAGCTAAATGGGAAAATTTTGTTCAATTACGTCAAGTATTCCCATCTGCTGATTTAGTTGGAAATTTTACCGTTTTTAATATTAGTGGTAACAATTACCGACTGATCGCTTTAGTAGACTATCAATATCAAGAAGTTTATATTCGCCATATCCTTACCCATGCAGAATATGACAAACAAAATTGGAAACAAGACCCTTGGTACACCTAAAACATATCTAGAATTGATTACTGCGTTTCCTCCTCGAAAAATTACATCAGAAGAAGAACTAGCTACAACTCAAAATATTATTGATTCTTTATTAGATCAAGAAAGGCTAACTCCTGATGAACGAGATTATCTGCATTTATTAGGATTGGTAGTATCTGAATATGAAGAAGAAAATTATCCTGTAACTGATATCTATGGCGTAGAATTATTAAAAGTATTAATGACAGAATTAAATTTACAACCCAAAGATTTAATGCCAATTTTTGCCGATGAAACTATAATATCTGATATTTTTTCAGAGAAAAAGCCCCTAAACATTGAACAAATCGAGAAACTTAGTAATTTCTTTCATGTTTCTCCATCTGTGTTTTTAAAAAATGTTTAGTTGATGTAATGACAGCCAATAATAATAGAAGAATTTGATCTGACAGGAGGACAAGATAGCTAGAAGCTAGAGAGAGCAAGCTTCATAGCTCTTTGCCCTTTGATGTAATCCTTCAACCGATAGCGGCTAAATTGCATTAATTCTTCTATAGTTTTTTGGAACATTTGATGTACCCCA
>JBJTUF010000146.1:0-7298 GCA_046080565.1 Cuspidothrix sp.
CTATCCTTATATCAAATTAATATGAAGCTGCATAGAATAAAATATCAAGAATAATTAAACGCAGATGGACGCAGATGAACACAGATAAAGATGGATTAATCAATGGATTTCAAGATTATGTGCAGCTTCATATAAAATTGGTATTAGTATAAGATAAAACGTTCGTGGAAATTGGTTAAGGATGGGAAACAAACTTTGAGAAAAACCTTTGTCTAAGATCCCCGACTTCTAAACATTGGTTGATTAATTTATTGATATCATCCAAAAAGAAATCGGGGATCTATGTTAGCTTTAAACGGCTTTTTGATGTTTAACTTCAACTACTGTATGGACATTGCCACGGGGGGTAAAATCAGCTTTGACGGTAATTTCTAAAGGATCACAAGCTGCAACTACATCATCTAAAATTTGATTGGCGGTTTCTTCGTGGGAAATGTAGCGATCGCGGTAGCTGTTAATATAAAGCTTGAGGGCTTTCAATTCCACTACCTTTTGATCGGGAATATAGGTAATATAAATAGTTGCAAAGTCTGGATACCCAGAAAAAGGACATTTACAGGTAAATTCCGGTAGGGTAATACTAATATCGTAGCGTCGGCCGATGCGGGGGTTAGGAAAGGTAATTAATTGTCCTTCGGCGATCTCGCGTTCACCATATTTCATTTCTGGGTTGCTTGGGGATGCAGTTTCCGATGCAAAGTTATTCATAAACTGTTAAAAAAATGCAGAGATTCACAATTATTAACTTAACAGTTTTTAACAATTATCCCCAGCTTGAAGGCTAACTTACTCTATACCCTGTTCCCAGTCTGGACAATTTTCATCATCCCATCCGTGAGGGTGCATAGCACAAACTAACAAATTACCGCCATAAACTTGGCCATGATAGTTGGTACAACCAATACAAGCGGCATTTTTTTCTGATGTAGCTTCTACTGCATAAGGAAAACCGGGATCTATATCTTCTGTGATGTCTTCCAGTTCCCAGAATATTTCCAAAATTGGTTCGGCTAAGTCTTGGAAAAGCTGTTCTTGCAAAGTAGTAAAAGCATCCACATCAGCCACAAATGTACTTTGTATTTCTTCGGTGATTTCTTCCGTGAACTCAAAAAAAGTATCTACCATGTCATTCATTTCCAGGAAGAACTGTTCTACTTCATCAGCGACGGTGTGAATCATGCCTATTAAGTCTTTTTGCCATTGTTCCATACACTTACTTAATATCCTTTCTGGCTAAAAACATGATACTTAACTCCGTCTAGCTGGAAGCATGAGAATACGCGGTAGGTAATGCACCTCAAACAAATATGAATATAACACCTTTTTTGAGCATGAAGTGTTAATCACATCCAAATTCAAGAATTGCTATGGCTGGTGTTTAGGGGTTATTTTGCAACCGTTTTAATTCTTCCTGTAGTTCCAATACTTGGTTGCGTAGCTGATCTACATTATTAACATTTTCTTGTTTTACTTCTTTGACGGTTGGTTGTTCTTCAACGTCTAGAATTTCGATGCGGCGAGGTTCACTAGGGGCTGGTTTTTCACTGGTTTCCCCGGAAGTTGGTTGCTGTTGTGCTTGCTTCATCATATCTTCGACGAAGCGGCGAGCTTCTTCTGTATTCATCTCGCCTTTGGCTACCATTTCATCTGCTAGTTTTTGGACTTGCGATCGCAACTCGGCTAATTTCCCCCCAGCTTTTTCGCCAGCGTAGGAGGCTAAACCAACTCCAAGATAAAAAGCTTTTTGTACAATATCACCAAAACCAGGCATTGCTTCTGAAAGCTCCTAAAAATGAGGCGACCCGGAGACTACGCCTACCACAAGCATCCCTTATTGCTGCTACCTTCCGGTTCTGACAAGATTTGGGCGTTGAAGTTGCATAGATCCAGGTCTTCCTTAGCATAACACTAATTTTTCAAATTTGTGTACTATTCCACAACAATTTTCCATTCAAAAAGTTGATAAGTTACACAACCGTTTACTATCAAGGGATCAGCCAATACTATTGCTTGTGCTTCATCCATTGATGCAGCAGTAAATAACATCATACCACCACCCTTGCACGCCCAATAACCTGTTTTGGCTTGATGTCCTTTATCAATTAATTCTTGTACATAAGCTTTATGGGCGGGTATATATTGATCAAAGATGGGTTTATCTACTTTACCAGTTTCTATTTTGACAAACCAAGGCATAGGCAAATGGGATTCTAGATTTGTAATCTCTCCTTTTCTAATTTAATCCTATCATTTTCTATATAATTACTGAGATAACGATTATTTTCAGGCACTTTACCATGGAACTGGACATAACAAGGTTTTTTCAGGCTTGTAACCCTTCTAAAACTCTAGTAATGGGGAAAGCTGAAGATAGACAATATTATATTGATTTTGCCCCTGTTCGTGGTGCAAAAGTTATTGATCAATTAAAAAGAGCGATCGCCGTCCTATCACCAGAAGATCCCACCTGTCAACTATTTACAGGACATATAGGTTGTGGTAAATCCACAGAATTGTTAAGATTAAAAGCAGAATTAGAACAGGAAAACTTTCATGTAGTTTATTTTGAATCTAGCCAAATGTTAGACCTAGCTAATGTTGATATTTCCGATATTTTATTAGCTATTACCAGTCAAATTAGCCAAAGTCTAGCATCAATAAATATTGAATTACAACCCGGATATTTTAAACAATTACTAACAGAAATATCCGACATTTTGCAAACTCCCATAGATTTAGGAATTGAAGCCGAATTATCTTTGGGAATTGCTAAAATTACCGCTAAAGCTAAAGAGAATGATCAAGATCGTAATAAATTACGACAATATTTAGAACCCCGTAGCACAGGAATATTAGACTCTATTAACAAAGAAATTATTAAACCAGCCCAAGAAAAACTCAAAAAACAAGGTAAAAAAGGTTTAGTAATTATTGTTGATGGATTAGATAAAATAGATAATAGTTTAAAACCAAATAATCAACTTCAACCAGAATATTTATTTGCTGAACGTGGTCATCAATTAAACAGTTTAAAATGTCATGTTGTTTATACCATTCCCTTAGTATTAGTTTATTCTAATGCTTTAGCTAGAATCAGAGATCGTTTTAATGGCAGTCCTAAAGTTTTACCAATGGCAGCAACGAAACATCAAGATGGATCTGACTTTACCATAGGAATTGAACTTCTTAAAAAAATGATCATGGTCAGAGCATTTCCCGATGTCAATTGGGATAATTGGGATGATAAAGAAGACCTAATTACCAAAGTTTTTGACAGTGTAGATACCTTAGAAAGACTATGTAAAATAAGTGGTGGACATTTACGCAATTTGCTATCATTATTGTATAGTTGTTTGCAAAATGACGATCTACCAATTACTGGTGATTCCTTAGAAACAGTAATTAGAAAAGAGTGTAATTTATTATCTAAAGGAATTGATAATAATGAATGGCAATTATTAAAAGATGTGTCACAGACTAAAAATATTGCAGGTCATGAAGAATATAATACATTAATTCGTGATTTGTTTGTTTTTGAATACATAGAAAAGGATTTATCTTGGTTTAACATTAACCCAATTTTAAAAGAATCATCCAACTTTAACCTATGAATAGTCAACAACAACCAAATAATTTAGATTTGGAAAACGAGGGTAATTTGAGAAAAATACTCAGAACAATTACCCTTTCTGATGGTGCATTTTCACTGGTTTTATTACATTGTAATTACACCTTTTTTCAAGAACAAATATTTACTAAATTATCTAGTAAATTACAGGAGGGAGAAACAGTTAAAACAGTTAAAAAAATTGACTTATTACCAAATATCAAAACCATATATACCAATATAGCTGATCAGTTAAATGATCAACCATTAGCAGCATTAATGATATTTGGTTTAGGTTCATTACAAAACATTGATGAAGTTTTAAAAGCGACAAATCGAGCGCGAGAAGAATTTAGAAATCAATTTAATTTTCCCGTATTTTTATGGGTAAATGATGTCACTATCAACAAAATAATTAGACTAGCACCAGATTTTAAAAGTTGGGCAACTACCATAGAGTTTAAACCCTCTAGTCATCAATTATTTAACTTTTTGCAACAACAAACAGATATCATCTTTAATGGTGATATTACTAATCTTTTATTTACTAATTTATGTCAAGAATTAGCAAGTGCTAAACAGGACTTACAACAAAGAGGAGAAATATTAAACCCGGAAATTAATGCTAGTTTAGAATATATTTTTGGTTATCGTGACTATTTAGATGATCACTTAGATTCAGCTTTAGAACATTATCAACAAAGTTTAGCATTTTGGCAAGCAAGCAATAATTTAGATAGACAAAGTACAACATTAGTTAATATTGGTTTATTATACTACCGTCAAGCCTTAATAAATCAGCTAAATAATCAAAATTCATGGCAACAAGCAAGAAATTACTTTCAGCAAAGTTTAGAGATTTTTCAACAAACAGCAAATCAAGATTTATTATCTCAATATATTACCTTATTGTGTGAAGTATATTTAAAATTAGAATCTTGGCAGGAATTAGAGACATTAGTTAATGAATCTTTAAACATACATCAACAAGAACATAATTATCGGTTATTTTTGGCTAAAGATAATGGTTTTTTAGCAGAAATAGCTTTACATAAATCTAATTTTCAAGAAGCTAGGAATTATGCAGAAACCGCATTACAAATATTATCAAATCTCCAACGAGAAAATATAGTTCATATTCCTAAAAATGAACAAGTATATTATCAATTTTTACTAGCTAAATCCTATCATGGTTTAAATGATCTAGCTAACATTATTCAAATATTAGAAACTGCCAAAAATAACACAGAAATTCAATATAACCCCCATCTATATACTGCTATTTTAGATAAATTAAATCAAGTTTACCGCCAACAAGGTGAATATTTAACAGCCTTCAATACCAAACAGGAAAAATTACAAATAGAACAACAATATGGTTTTCGGGCTTTTGTTGGTGCATCCTATTTAAACCCCCAACGCAAAATTATTAAATCTGTAAATTCAGAAGTTACAAATACTGGAACAATAGCCCAAGAAATATCCGCTTCTGGAAGAGAAGATGATATTATTAAGTTAAAAACCAGAATTGCCGAAGATAAAAATAAATTAATAGTCATTCATGGCCAGTCTGGAGTGGGTAAAAGTTCAATTTTACAAGCTGGTTTAATTCCTGCATTGCAACAAGAAACCATTGCAGCTAAAAAAGTTTTACCCCTATTTTTAAGGGTTTATACTAATTGGTTAGGAGAATTAAAACAGGGTTTAAATGTAGTAACAATTCCTGAATTACCCCTACATTCTGCAATTATTCAACAGTTACGAAACAATAGCAACAATAATTTATTAACAGTTTTAATATTTGACCAATTTGAGGAATTTTTCTTTGTTTATCAACAACAAACCACCAGACAGGAATTTTATGATTTTTTAAGAGAATGTTTAGATATTCCTGATGTCAAAGTTGTGTTATCTTTACGAGAAGATTATTTACATTATTTGTTAGAAATAGAACGGAAATTCGCCAACCTCAAACTTACAGATATAGTCAATAGTATAGATATTATCGGTAAATATAATCGGTATTATTTGGGTAATTTTTCCCCTACCAGTGCAAAACAAGTATTTACCAGTTTAAGCCAAAGAAGTAAATACCCCTTAGAAGAAAAGTTAATAGATAAATTAGTAGAAGAATTAGCCGGAAACATTGACGAAATTAGACCCATAGAATTACAAATTGTGGGAACACAATTAGAAAATCTTCATATTACCACCTTAGAAGAATATCAAGAAGTTGGTAATAAAGAAAAATTAGTTGCTGGTTTTTTAGAAAATGTCATTAATGACTGTGGTACAGACAATGATAAAGAAATAGCCAACCTGGTTTTATATCTGTTAACTGATGAAAATAAAACTCGTCCTTTAAAAACCTATTCGGAATTAGCAGAAGAGTTAAAAATATTAGACAAAAATATTGATAACTTAGCAGATGTTATTAAAATCTTAGTAGCATCTGGTTTAGTTGTATTAATTCCTGAATCTCCAGAAAATAGATATCAATTAGTACATGATTATTTAGTTGAGTTTATTCGTAAACAATATAAAGATGATTTATTAGAAAATTATGCTAAAACTAAGGCAGAATTAGAGATAGAAAGGCAAAATAAGTTATTGGCTGAAGAGAAGTTTCAAAAAGAACAAGAAGCAAATGAAATATTAGCTAATGCTAAATCTCAAGCTGACAAACAAAATATTGAAGCCCAGAAAAGATTAAAATTAAGTTCTGCTTTAGCTATTGGTTTATTAATAATTTCTGGTATAGCTTCGGTTTATGGTATGAATCAGTTTAGTGAAACTCAAAAAGCTAAAAAAGAACAGGAGGAATTACAAGCAAAAACTCAAGAATTACAAAATAAAACACAAAATTTAGCATTAAAATCTCAACAAGCAGAAAATAATAAAAAAGCAGCAGATTTTCAACTTCAGAAAGCAAGGGAAGAAAGTAAAAAAGCACAAGAGAATTTATTAGCAGCTAAGGCAGATTTAGAACAGGTAAATAAACAAGCAGCAACTCTCAAACAAAAAAATCAGGAAGCAAATTTAAAAATTCAACAGGCTAATGTTAATGTGAAAATTGCAGAAGAAAAATCACGACAAGCCGCAGCAAAACAACAACAAGCAATATCTCAGGCTAAAAAAGCTGAGGAAATTCGCCAAAAAGCACAAGCTGCCCTGACACAAGCAAATCAGGCGACAAAAAAAGCTAAAAAAGAACAGGAAGAAGCACTACAAGGAACAAACCTAGAACGTGCGGGAGTTAATTCTTTAAGACAATTTCAATATGAAGCTTTACCATCTTTGATGTCTGCCATTAAAAACGGTAAAGAACTAAAAAATATAGTCAAAAATCGTCCCCTGGAAAAATACCCAGCTTTTAGCCCTATTTATACCTTAAATACTATCCTTGACAATATTAAAGAACGTAATCAATTTAAAGGTCATCAGGGTTATGTCAATAGTGTGAGTTTCAGCCCCGACGGCAAAACCATTGCTACCGCATCCTCTGACAACACAGCGCGGTTGTGGAACTTGCAGGGGCAAATGCTACAGGAATTTAAAGGTCATCAGGGTTCTGTCAGGAGTGTGAGTTTCAGCCCCGACGGCAAAACCATTGCTACCGCATCCTCTGACAACACAGCGCGGTTGTGGAACTTGCAGGGGCAAATGCTACAGGAATTTAAAGGTCATCAGG
>JBJTUF010000147.1:0-24698 GCA_046080565.1 Cuspidothrix sp.
AACTCCAGATTTTGTACCCTTATTTACTAGTCATGGCCATCATATTCAGTGGGTTAATGAACAATTAGTTGCAGGTAAGATGCAAAATGTCCGACATTTATGGGCTTCAGTGCGTCCAAATGGCGATCGCCGTCCTTATGATCTAAATCGTCTAGAATTACGAATTTGTGATTTAGTCACCGACCCTATTGCATTATTAGCAATAACAGCTTTATTAGAAGCGCGATTAATCCAAATTATTGAAGACCCAACTATAGATCCTTTAATTCATAGTCCCTTCTCTGGTGAAGAACTAATCACCTTGACTATGAAAAATGAAATGTCTGCTGCTACCAATAGCCTAGATGCTAAATTACAGCGATGGCAAGATGGTAGCACTATGGTCGCCAGAGATTGGATTACCCAAATCTATCAACAAGTGTGGAGTATTGCTAAACAAGAGGGTTTTAGTTGTTTCCTCTCACCCGTGAACAAAATTCTTCGGGAAGGTAATGAAGCTCAACAATGGTTACAACTCCATAAAGTTGGTGTTGATATTCAGCGTGTAATTGCACAAGCTATTGTAGCCACCGAGGAACGAGAAACCGAACTAGAACACAAAATATGTTCATCTGTGAGGGAATAGGTAGCAACTAGGGGCGAACGGCCGTTCGCCCGTACAAACATCAACCGTCAACGATTAAAAAAAACTAATCAATAGAAAATTGTTTCCCCATATTAAAAAAAACTATATATAAAAGTGAGATTTTGGTAGATTTTTAGACAACAATAATTTCTTGCATCCAATATAAAGATTCAGAAGACAATGCCCCAAGTAGTTTTAGTTCACCCACAAATTCCTCCCAATACTGGTAATATAGCTCGCACTTGTGCCGCTACAGGCACGGAATTACATCTGGTGGGTCCCTTAGGATTTGAAATTAGCGATCGCTATCTTAAACGAGCAGGTTTAGATTATTGGCCTTACGTTAAACTTCATTATCATGAATCCATTGCAGCATTTCAAAACGTACAACAACAACGAGGAGGCAGATGTTTAGGTTTTAGTGTTCGTGGTAACTTTAATTACATTAATTTTCAATTTAACACTGATGATTGGCTATTATTTGGCAGTGAAACAACAGGATTACCAGCCAATATTCTCTCTGAGTGCGACTCTACCCTATATATTCCCATGTATGAGCCAGGAGTTCGCAGTTTAAACCTCTCAGTCAGTGTGGCCATTAGTTTATTTGAAAGTCGTCGTCAGCTAGGTTATTTACAATAATTTATATTCACCAACAAAAATTTCTGATTAAGTATGATAGAAACATATTTATCAGATTAATCACAGAGTAACTTTCACAGCTATTGTTATTTAATATACAGAAATAACATAAAGATAGTGATAAATACTGATAGATAAGCCTAGGATGACATAAGAAATTTGTATAGATATATTCAGGGTGATGTAGCTACAAAAGATAGATTTTAGTGAATTCTCATTACTACACAACAACAGAATAAAACTAGCCAAAACCTTATCATGTAAATGATTTGCGTCTTAGTGTATTCTGGTATACAATAAATTAATGCAACCTAGCAGGTATTGTGTACGGTTGTCTTTTAGGGAAGAATCAACGTAAAGTCTGCTGTTGATAAGACGGATTAGCTCAAAAAATCTTGAAAATGTCTACAGCAGGATTATCGCTGTTTCCGCAAACGTCGAAACTCAAATAGCTAAGAACAAACAATAGAATTAACCAAGCTATGATATTGGTTTCATTCTATAACTCCTCAGCTAAATGAGTATCAACGCATGATAGCAGCAAACATTCCTGGGTTGTGAGGAGTGATTTAGATAAGACAACACCAAGAAAAATATAAGTTTTACTAAGGTGTATGAACTTGTCTAACTTACCAGAAGCAGGTTAATCTTACGTAAGTGTCTCTGGTGAATGTGATCTTGATCCGTAGGTTTAAGTGATATCAATCAAGAATTAATATCCAGCCTCAAAAATCAAGATCAATTAAACGCTAGTGATCATAGGAGGTCGTCTTTGAAACGAGCATTGAAAAAAAGAGAGAAGGCTGTGTTGAACAATACCCCCAGCAGCGATGATGCCCCGGTCGAGCAAACAAATTCACAAAGCAATCCCAAAATGACCCGCCGGGCGCGGACTCATAGAGCCGCCATGATTGGCTTGGCAATATCCATGGGAGCAACCAGCCTTTTTGTGACTCGACAAAGCGATCAAGCCCAAGCTGCGGCTCCTGTTGGCAGTCAAAAAGCAACATCAATCATTCCCTCCGTTGCCGAGACTGAAATGAAATTTGCCGCTACCAAAATGGATTCCCAAAGCGTCTCAGTCACAGGCGCATCCGGAAATCCTCTTGTTTCCGAACCAACAGTAGTTTCACAAGTGCCTGGGCTTGAAGCTAAATGGCAAGTTGCAACCAACAGCACAACAGTCGAAAGCACTACATCCAATGTTATTATTCCAACCAACGTAGCTGATACAAACTCTGTCCACTCACAACCCCAATTAGGACAAGGAGTGAGCAATAGCCAAGTTGAGTCTCAATTACCAGCAAATACCCCACAACCTGAAACAACACAGCAGTTGTCTCAAGAAGAAAGTATTCCTGGGAATATGATTACCCCCGAAAAGCTCTCAGCAGAAGAATTAGGCAACAATAAAGTTGATGCTAAATTAAAAGCACAGCAAGAATTTGCCCTGCATCGCCTACAAGAAAAATCAAATCGTTTAAGAAATAGCTTGGGACACTTGCGATCTGAGCAATCACAAGATTTATTAAAAACTGGTATTAATAAAGCACAGCCCACCACTGTAGCTAAAACATCTCTACCAGAATCAACTGATAATATCACTGAGTCCAGCCAGACCGAGCTTATTTCTAAGTTGAAGCAGAACAGACAATCTGATGCGACCATACAGCAACAAACGTTGTCTATACCAGCTTCACCAACATCTGTCGCCCAATTGCCTGTATCAACCTATAAAGTTAAGCAGGGAGATACATTAGCAGAGATCGCTAATAGTCATGGCACCTCAATCTCAGAATTAGTCAAAGCTAATAATCTGAGTGATCCTAATGAACTCCAAATTAATCAAAAGCTCGTTATTCCTACGGAGAAAATAGCTCCTTATAGCACAGCAGATAATTCCCCATTAAAGAGTCCTAGCCTAAAAACAGAATCTTTTATTGCCAATTATCCTAGTGTTACAGTTCCTTCCCCCAGAGTAACACAGCAAATAGAAGCGAGCAAAACCACTGAGATTAATAGTGTTACTATCCCCATTCCATCAGTAACAGGAGAGGCAGAACAAAACTCTGCGCCCAGCATCACTCAACCTATTGCTAAACCTCTCAATGTACCTGAACCGATAGCTCTCGATAAGCAAGTACAGGCCACTATTCCTATTGCTGTACCTCAAGCCTTACCTGCTCCCAATGAATCCTATAGTGTAGGTGGTGAAAGTCCATTACGAAGACCTTTATCACTAAAACATGGGTTACAAAAACCCATGCAAAATGGCTCAAAAGTCAAAGCTAATGACCGTATTCGCAGCTTACAAGCAGAAATTGAGAGATTGCGTGATAAATACCGCACTCAACAAGCTAGTGTAGGTACTACAGACGATGAAAATAATACTCAGTCTGTTCCTTTTGCTATTGACTCAAGCAGAGATTCAAATGTAGCTCAAGCCAATGCACTACAGATTCCTGTACCTCAAGCAATATTACCAGGTTACAGCAATCAACCCCCCAAGACTCTAGCTACAGCCCCCCTTCCTAGCACAGAGCCAATTAACCCACAATTCATACGTTCTAAAACTGGTGCTGGTTGGAACAATCCTCGCAATTCATCTAGTGTTAAGCTAAATGTCCCTCAAGTGCGGATGAATGCTTCTGAGTCGTTGGGTAAAATGCGAGGAAGTGCTGTTTCTCCATCTTTACCACCGATAGCAGCAGTCGATATTAATTTGCCTAAAACCACTGAAGATAATTTCAACTTCCCAACTAATTCTACTACAGGCTACATTTGGCCAGCAAAAGGAGTTCTTACTTCTGGCTATGGCTGGCGCTGGGGAAGAATGCACAGAGGAATTGATATTGCTAACTCGACCGGCACACCGATTTATGCTGCATCTGATGGTACAATCGAAAAAGCTGGTTGGAACAACGGTGGTTACGGTAACCTTGTTGATATTCGCCATGATGATGGTAGCTTGACTCGTTATGGACACAACAGCCGGATTTTAGTTCAAGTTGGTCAACGAGTACAACAAGGACAGCAAATTGCTACTATGGGTAGCACTGGTTTCAGCACTGGTCCTCACAGCCATTTTGAAATTCACGCATCTGGTAGGGGTGCTGTTAACCCTATCGCTTTATTACCACGTCGTTAAGAATTTCTGAGTCTCTAGAAAAAAGAGGGAGGTCAACTCCCTCTTTTTATTTAGGGTGAAAAAAATTTGGAATTTAGGAGTTGTCAGATTCAAATTGCTATGCTATATTAATAAAAGTTGATCAAGCAATACGGCTCAGTAGCTCAGTTGGTTAGAGTACGGGACTCATAAGCCTGGGGTCGTCAGTTCAAATCTGACCTGAGCCATTTTCAAAACATAATATTTTATCAACTTATGGCGGGATTATAGCCCGCTTTTTTAGTGTTTTAGAGGAATGGTTCTGCATATCTTCTTTTTTGCTTTTTTATAGGTGCAGAGTGTATATTCCTTGTTGATAGACTATATTTAAGTAATACAGGTTCTTAAACAGTACCTTTAAGACTAATCTAATAATTACAATGGTTCAAAAAATTGCCTTATTTAATCACAAAGGTGGTGTTAGCAAAACCACCACTACTTTTAACTTAGGTTGGATGCTTGCTTCAAAGGGTAAGAGAGTTATCCTTGTAGATACAGATCCTCAATGTAATCTTACAGGAATGGCTCTAAAAGAAGAAACAGAAGACGATGAAGCAAGAATAGAAACAATTTACAATACACATTCCAATATTAAAACTGGTTTATCTCCTGCTTTTGAGTCTCAACCAAAAGCTATTGAAGCTGTAGATTGTATTGAGATAGAAGAAAATCTATTTTTGTTACCTGGTCATGTGGGCTTTGCTGAATATGAAGTAATATTAGGTATCGCCCAAGAAATAAGTGGTTCAATTCACACACTCAAAAATTTGCCGGGTGCAATTTCTGATCTTTTGGAAAAAACTGCTAAGAAATTTAATGCTGACTACATTTTAATTGATATGAGTCCAAGTTTAGGATCTATCAATCAAAACTTATTGATGACAAGTGACTTTTTCTTAGTACCTACGACTGCTGATTTCTTATCTGTGATGGCGATTGATTCTCTATCTAGAATATTACCAAAATGGTGTGCTTGGACAAGAATGGCCAGCGCAAACCCCATATTAAAGGAAGCTACTTATCCATTTCCTGAATTTAGGTTGAAATTTTTAGGTACTATAGTTCAAAACTATAGAATTATGAATGGTAAAGAAACAAAAGCATTTCAAACATGGATAGAAAAAGTAGAGAATACTGTTACGAATAAGTTGAAACCGATTCTGGAGAAAAATAATTTATTATTACCTAATCAAGTTTATACTGAACAGGGTATAAATTGTAGTTTTACCATAACCAAAATTCCTAGCTCCAACAGTTTAATTGCTCTATCACAAAAACACGCTACACCAGTTTATGCACTTACGCCTGAACAATTAAACCAGCAAGGTATAGTAGCAGAAATTAATAAAAAACAGCAAGAAGAATTTAAAACTATTTTTTCCGATTTAGCAGACAAAATTATTGCACTATCATCCAGTTATGCAGTCAGCCCTTGATCAATTTCGCATTAGTATTCAGCGTGTTCGGGATTTAATTTCTCTGCATAACTCTATTAAAGCTCAAGCGACTTCTGCTTTGGATTTATCGGATATTCTTAGGGCAGCTTTAGTCCTGACTGTAAGTGCCTTAGATTACTATATTCATGAAGTTGTAACTTTGGGAATGTTAGAAATTCATCGAGGAACAAGATCAGAACCATCATTTAAGGGTAATGCGACTCAATCAGCTTTTGCAAGGTTTGAAGTTTCCCTGGGTAGTGCTAGTGAAGATAGAAAATCTGCTAGAGATATTGCTTCTTGGATAGAGAGTGAAATACAGCAGAGTTATGGGGATGATTTTTTAGAGCAGTCTCATAATATTTCCAGTTTAATTCCTATTATTTCCAACACTATTTTAAATAGACTCAATAACAATTCGTGGTTAGAAAATGAAATTAGAAAAAAGTTTAGAGAAGAAAGTTTTCAGACACCAGATAAGATTGCTAATGCAATTAGGTACATATCAGATGAAAAATTATGGGAGCAGGTTACTAATAAGATGAGAGGAAATACTACACAAGAAGCTCAAAAAAAGATCAAACAAGACCTACAGGAAATTGTAAAACGCAGAAATCAAATTGCTCATGAAGCAGATATAGATCCTACTTTTGGTTTAGGAAATCGCTGGCCAATAGATGAATTATTGGTTAATAATACAGTAGATTTTATTGAGCAGGTAGTTGAGAGTATTCATCAAATTTTATAGCTTTGTTATTTTCCCACAACCACCCTCCAATTTAGATACAATCTATAAACTGACGTAAACCCTGACTTAACCGAAATGACAAGCACCACCACAAAAACCAAACTCCTCGAACTTCTAGCACCTGCGGGTAACTGGGAATGCGCGAAAGCAGCAGTCGAAAATGGTGCAGATGCCATTTATTTTGGTTTAGATAAGTTTAACGCCAGAATGCGATCGCAAAATTTCACCCTTGCAGACTTACCCGAATTAATGGAATTTCTCCATCTGCGGGGAGTCAAAGGTTATATCACTCTCAATACCCTGATTTTTCCCCAGGAACTGACGGAAGCACAGCAATACCTCAAAACTATCATTTCGGCTGGTGTTGATGCTCTTATCGTTCAAGACGTGGGTATTTGTCGTTTAATTCGTTATCTTTCTCCTGACTTTCCCATTCACGCTTCCACCCAGATGACTATTACCAGTGCTGCGGGGGTAGAATTTACTAAATCTTTGGGATGTCAATTGGTAGTTTTAGCACGAGAATGTTCTATTAAAGAAATTAATAAAATTCAACAACAAATATCTCAAAAAAATACTTCCTTACCTTTAGAGGTTTTCGTTCATGGTGCTTTGTGCGTCGCATATTCTGGACAATGTTTAACCAGCGAAGCATTAGGAGGACGTTCTGCGAATAGAGGTGAATGCGCTCAAGCTTGCAGAATGCCTTATGATTTAATTGCAGATGGTGAAATTGTTGATTTAGGTAATCGGAAATATTTACTTAGTCCTCAAGATTTAGCCGGATTGGAAGTTTTACCAGAGTTAGTTAAATCTGGGGTGACATCTTTAAAAATTGAAGGAAGATTAAAAGCACCGGAATATGTTGCTAATGTCACTCAAGTTTACAGAAAAGCATTAGATAGAATAGCAAAAATTAATATACAGACGTTTCATGAAACGTCTCTACACAAAAATGTCTCTCTTAGAGAGGAAGACAACTACAAGTTAGAAATGGCTTTTTCTCGTGGACTTTATACAGGTTGGTTTGAGGGAATAAACAACCAAGAATTAGTTCATGCAAACTTTGGTAAAAAACGTGGTGTTTATTTAGGAGAAGTTACCCGCGTTAGAAATGAACAAATAACTGTGAAAATAGCAGCACCTGTTAAACCGGGTGATGGTGTGGTGTTTGACTGTGGACATCCAGAAATGCGAGAAGAAGGAGGAAGGATATATGGGGTTGTGGAAAAAGGAAAAGAGGTAATTTTAACTTTTGGTAGAAATGATTTGAATTGGCTAAAAATCCATAGAGGTGATAAAGTTTGGAAAACAAGTGACCCAGAATTAGATAAACAAATCCGTCAAAGTTATGCGGGAGAACATCCCCAATTTACTAGACCTATTAATATAGATGTCTATGGGGAAGTTGGGGAAAAATTAATAGCCATTTCTGAGGATGAAGTTGGTAACATTGTCAAAATCGCATCAGAAATATTGCTGGTAGAAGCACACACAAAACCCCTGACATCAGAAAAATTACAAGAGCAATTTGGACGTTTAGGTAATACACCTTTTTATTTACAAGGTTTAGAAAATAATCTCATTGGTAATGTGATGCTACCTGTGAGTGAATTAAACAAAATGCGTCGAGAAATTGTTACTCATTTAGAGGAATTAAGAAGTAAACCTAAACTTTGGCAATTAAATCATCATGCAAAATGGCGAGATTTAATTACTGTGGAATCTTCCGCTAGTTCTGATTCTCCATCTCTGATTGTTTTGGTCAGAAATATTAAACAACTCAAAGCTGTATTAACTACAGATATAAAAACTGTATATTGTGAATTTGAAGACCCTCGTAACTACCGAGAAGCAGTAAAAATATTCAGAGAAGAGCAAAAATCAGCAAGTATTTTCGTAGCACCACCACGTATTACTAAATCTGGTGAAAACTGGATTTTAAAACAAGTTAAAGATGCTGAAGCTGATGGTTATTTAATCAGAAATTACGACCAATTAGAATATTTTGCAGGTGAAAGATGTATTGGTGACTTTTCTTTAAATATTGCTAATCCTTTAACCGCAGACTATTTTATCAATCGCTTTAATTTAGAAAGATTAACTGCGTCCTACGATTTAAATATTAACCAACTCGAAGATTTAATTACAAATTACCCTGGACAACATTTTGAAGTGACAATACATCAACATATACCCATGTTTCACATGGAACACTGTGTTTTTTGTGCTTTCCTATCGGAAGGAACAGACTATACAAATTGTGGTAGACCTTGCGAAAAACACGAAGTCACAATTAAAGACAGAGTTGGTAGTGAACACATTCTCAAAGCAGATGCAGGATGTCGAAATACTGTATACAACGCTACTGCACAAACTGGTGCGGAATATGTACAAAGATTAATTAGTTTAGGTTTACAACATCTGAGAATTGAATTTCTGAACGAAACACCAGAACAAGTAACTAAAACCATACATTTTTATCAACAACTTCTGCAAGGAGAAATAACAGGTTCTCAACTTTGGCAAAAATTGAAGTTGCAAAATCAATTAGGTGTTACCCGTGGTGCTTTGACTATGATGTAGCCAAATTGGAATAAGTAGTATTACAATACTTATAAATATTTTTTACTACTTGTTATGTCAAATTTAGCGTCCCAGTGTCAGCAACTGCAATCACAAGTCGAAACAATTCTACAACTGCTACATCAAGAACCTGCTTTGCGTTCTCAAGATGTGACATCTGTGCAGATATCTTTAGATAAAGCAATTTCTCCTCGGTTTGAAATTGTGTTTGCAGGTGCGTTTAGTGCTGGTAAATCAATGTTGATTAATGCACTTTTGGAACGAGAATTGTTATATAGTGCAGAAGGACACGCGACTGGTACAGAATGCAAAATTGAGTATGCACCACCAGAAGCAGAAAAAGTTGTTTTAACCTTTTTGAGTGAAGCAGAAATTCAGGAACAAGCGGTTTTTTTGTGTCAACAGTTAGGATTTAATACTGTTGAAAATATCAACAAACAAGATGTAATTGATTTACTGCATCAAGGTTGTGACGTAATTATTCAACAAGAAGGAGGAGAAAGCAAATCAGAACGTGGAAAACAAGCAAAAGCATTAACTTTATTATTAGACGGTTATTTAGTAAACCGAGAACATATTCATCCGGTTACGAATGCGACATATTCAATGGAAAAATTTAACTTTTCTAACCTCAAAGAAGCTGCGGGATATGCAAGAAGAGGAAGTAATAGCGCAGTTTTAAAACGGATAGAATATTACTGTTATCACCCACTTTTGGAAGATGGTAATATCATTATTGATACACCCGGAATTGATGCACCAGTAGAAAAAGATGCACAATTAACTTATCTCAAAATTCAACATTCAGATACATCAGCAGTAGTTTGTGTTCTTAAACCTGCATCAGCAGGAGATATGACGAAGGAAGAAACAGAACTGTTGGAAACCATGCGGGAAAATGCAGGTATTAGAGATAGGGTTTTTTATATTTTCAACCGCATTGATGAAACTTGGTACAATAACCAACTCAAACAAAGATTAGAAGATTTAATTAATGGACAATTTCGGGAAAGTCAAAGAGTTTATAAAACCAGTGGTTTGTTAGGTTTTTATGGAAGTTTATTAAAACAAACCAGTCAACTGGATAGATTTGGTTTAGATTCGATTTTTGCAGAAAGTGTCAAAGGTTTAGATGGTCAAGAAGAAACACCACAATTTGTTTATGCTTTCAATAATTATTGTGTGACTTCTGGTAAACTTCCTCATAGTCAATTTCGCATTTCTCTTAACGGTTTTGAAACTCCTAATCAAAATTATGTAAGAATTCTAAAGGAAGAGGGAACACCGCTAATTAAACAATTAATTCAAGATAGTGGTATTGAAGATTTTCGTAGTTCAATTACTCGTTATCTCACGGAAGAAAAACGTCCTCAGTTATTCAAAAACCTTGCGGATGACTTGGGAGATATTTGTATTAAAATCAAGAAATATTATCAAACTATCGAACGAGACTTAGATAGTCAACCGCGAGAAATTGAAAGTATGAAAGAATATGAGTTGCAAAAGTTAAATCAGCAACTCCAACAAGTAGGTAGAGATTTTCATCAACATATTAATGATGAAGTCAACAAAATTATTAATAATCATTGTGAGGAATTTGAAACTGATTTCCGACAATTACAATCAAAAATGATTCGTCGTTTAGATGAGTTATTAGATACTTTTTCTGTTGGGGATGCTTACCGTCGTGCAACTTTAAGTCATCCCAGAAATGCAACTGCACTATTATTAGCGATTTTGGTGGAAGCTTTTTATTATTTATCAAATCAGTTGGAGGATATTTTAACTGAGTCTTGTGAACAGGTGATTGCTAATCTATTCCAACAGTTAATGGAAAAGATTAGAAAATCAGAATATTACCGTCAATTGTATCGTTTGTTGGGTAATGATGGGGGAATTGAATTACAGGTAAGAGAGGTAGAAAAATCAACTTCTCAAGCGTTGGTAAATTCTGCGAGGGTGGAGTGCGATCGCTTTGTACGTGAAAGTTCCAGATTTTACAATGAAGGAACTTTTTCTATCTATCAATTTCGACAAGTGTTAGAACAAACTTCACAAGGTTATGATGCAGAAAGTGTCATTGAAGCTGAACCTGCAATTAGACAATTATTGAAGTTAGATTTTGAACCGAAGGTTTCTTACACTATTCGTCAATCTTTCCGTCAAACCATTAACCAAACTATCAAAACTCAGTTGTTACCAATGGGGGAAAAACAAGCTGATGAGATATTACAACAATATACTCAAGCGCGTGCTTATTTAGAGAAGTCTTTGCAACAGGAAGCTGAGGAAAAGATTGCTAATAATCAGCGTTTGTTGAATCAGGTTGAGGAGAAAATTCAGAGGTATAATTCTGCGGTTTTGGGGATTAATAGCTGTTTACAAGCGATGCAGTTATATGAACATTTATTGCCTGTGATTGGAGGGGAAGAGGTATAATGTTTTGGGTGAATGCAGGGGTTTTTCTGTGTTCACCTGATTTTGTTTTTTTAACGAACCGCAGAGACGCAGAGTACGCAGAGGAAGAAAGAGATGGAAGATAATTTTAAGTTGATAGATTGTAATGATGATGATGTGATTGAATGTAATGATTTAATTTATAAAGTTAGTAGATTGAGACAAGCATTAACAGAAATGGGTGATGATGAAGATTTTTTACAACAGTTCTGTGATTTATTAAGAGAGAAAGAAATTTGTTATATAGAAGAAGGATGTTATGAACCAGAATGTTTTACAGAAGGTATGGATTCAGAAATACTAAACTTAGGTTCTAAACATTGGAAGAAAGGGAAATTGAAATTTAAACTCAGTATGGAATTTTATGCTGAAGTAGAAGAGTTAGAAAAATCTTATGACAAAAATGTCATTACTGAACCAGAATCACCTCTTGATGATTTACGACGTAAAATAAACGAAGCTACATCATAAATAAATTAGTCTACACAGATAGACTTTTTTTGTGTGGATGCGATTTCTAATCGCTGGGTTGAGATATTCACGTAAAGATGTAAAGGAATAAAAAAATGGAAGATAAGTCTGGAAGATTAAATCCTGAACAAGGTGATATTGTAATTGATTTTGATGGTTATATACTCAAATTCAGTCAACTAGATTTAGCATTATCAAAACTCATTTTAGACAATGGTGGTTTATAGTAATTAAATAATGAGTTGGACTCTATTAAAAGTCGTCGTTTACCATCTATTGGAGATAGTAAAAACTGGATAAATAAGGGTGTTAATTATCATATTTTAAAACCTAGTAAAAATTGGCAATCTGGAAAATTTAGAATCAAGGTAACTCTAGAGTTTTGTTCTGATGAACCAGAAGTTAAAGAACCAGAATCACCCCTTGATGATTTACGACGTAAGACAAACCAACCTAAATCATAATTACTTGTCTGAATCAGGATGTCCAGGATGTAAAGATTTACAGGATTGTATAAAAATCTATTAATTATTAATGACGTTATATCCAAGAAATCACTTTATGTGGAATCTAATAATTTAATAAATATTATGTAGTATAATTTCTAAATACAAAACAATCTAAAAATATGCTAAAATAATAAAGCCAACAAATCCCTAAATTTAAATATCCCATCACATACTGGACATCCTGATTCAGACAAAAGATTAAATAAATGCCTAAAAAAATTAGAGAATTAAAACAAATGCTCAAGCAAGCTGGTTTTATAGAAATTCCCGGCAAAGGAAGTCACACAAACTGGATACATCCGTTATATAATGGAAGAATCACTATTTCTGGTAAAGATAGTGCTGATGCTAAAAAGTATCAAGAAAAAGAAGTCAAACAAGCGATTCAACAAATAGAAGATAAAACACAAGATGATGAATCTTAAATATCAAATGCTAATTCAATGGTCAGAAGAAGATAATTGTTTTTTAGTCGGTTTTCCTGATTTTCCTGGTCAAACTTGGCGGACACATGGAGATACTTATCAAGAAGCATTTAATAATGGAATTGAGGCTTTAGAATCTTTAGTAATAGCTTATCAAACCACAGGTGAAAATCTTCCACAACCAACATTTAATCAAGCTGCATAAATACAATATTTATAAATTTAATATTTCGGGATTTTTACTATCTTTTGTGGTTAAAATTGAACTACTAAAAAACATCCTGTAAATCATCAAATCTTGTACATCCTCAAAGCCTGGACATCCTGATTCAGACAACAATATGATTCAACTTAAAAATAAACTTACCCTTGAAGAATTCCTCTCACTTCCTGAAAGTGAGACTATATATGAGTTTATTAATGGTGAAGCTATACCTAAATATAAAAATGCACAAATATCTCCTAAATTCTTTCACAGTTCAACTACAGGCTCACTATTTATATTATTATCTAACTGGGCGCAAGAAAAAGGCCGTGTTGTGATTGAATGGAGTGTAAAACTAACTAAAAATCAACAAGATTGGATACCCGTACCAGATTTAACTTATGTTTCTTATAATCGTCTTCCTATTGACTGGATAAAAGATGAACCTTGTCCAGTTATACCAGAATTAGTAATTGAAATTATTTCTCCTGGTCAAACTTTTGGAGATATGATTGAAAAAGCTACTTACTATTTACAAGCTGGAATTCCTTTAGTTTGGATAATAGATACTATATCTCAAACTATCATATTTTTTACTTCATCTTCTCTTCCTATTACTTATAGAAATGAGGAAATTATCAATCATGACTTATTACCAGGTTTGCAAATTACACCTCATCATATATTTAAAAATGCTGGTTTAATTCCTTAAGTTAATTATCAACTACATCCTGTAAATCCTTAAATCCTGGACATCCTGATATGGCTTTCGCCACGCTACGCTATCAGACAAAAATACGATTATCCTGTAAATCTAAAAATCCAGAAAATCCTGATTCTCACAATATCCATCTATGAACAATATTAAAACCCGCGTCGAAAACTTCAACTACGGAAGAGATCCCGAATTATTAAAATTAAAATACAAAGAACTCACGACTGATCCATTTTCTTTTTTTCGTGGAACTTGTCATTTATTCTATGAAGATTTACCTCAAGATACATCTTTTAATAATGCACCTTTCACCTGGATATGTGGTGATTTACATCTGGAGAACTTCGGTAGTTATAAAGGTGATAACCGTTTAGTTTATTTTGATATTAATGATTTTGACGAGTCTGTTCTTGCACCTTGTACTTGGGATTTAGTGAGATTTGTAACGAGTATTATTGTTGGTACTCATGTTTTGGGAGTAGATGAAAAAGAATCTCTACATTTAAGTGATATTTATCTGAAAACTTATGCAGAAACTCTTGCTAAAGGAAAAGCTAGAACTGTAGAAAAGGAAACTGCTAAAGGTTTAGTTAAAGATTTATTAGAAAGTTTAAAAAAACGCAATCGTGCTGATTTTTTGGATCAACGCACTGAAAAAAAGAAAGGTAAACGGCGGTTAATTGTTGATAATAAGCGTATTACTAAAGCTACAGATTCAGAACAAGAAAAGGTGAGAGAATTAATTAGACGTTGGCATCATACGACAAATCAAAATCCTGATTTTTATGAAATTATAGATATTCAAAAGCGGATAGCTGGTAATGGTAGTTTAGGTTTAGATCGTTATATCATTTTAGTAGAAGGATATGGTTCTCCTGATGAAAATTATTTATTAGATTTCAAAGAAACTCAACCTAGTTCTTTACAACCTTATCTAACAGTTTCTCAACCACAATGGGAAACTCCATCTCAAAGAGTTGTGGCTATTCAACAACGTTTACAAGGAACTTATCCAGCATTATTAGAAGCGATAAATGATGGTGATAAGTCTTATGTTTTACGAGAGTTGCAACCAGAACAAGATGAAGTAATTTTACAAGCTTGGGATAAAAAATTACGACGTTTAGAAAAGTTAATTCAAACAATGGCTGAAGTAACTGCTTGGGATCAATTACGCAGTAGCGGTAGACAAGGTTCTGCAATTGCAGATGAGTTAATTAATTTTGGTGAATGTTCTGAGTGGCATTCTTCTATTATAGAATATGCACGTAACTACTCTCAGAAAGTGAGCCAAGATTTTCAGGAATTTCGTCAACCAGTGTGAATGAAATTCCCCGTGTCCTCATACTTGCATAATGTAGGATTATTGATTTGCTTGACTAACGTTATCTTGCATTTTTTTTAGGTAAGCATCTATCTCTTGAACGTTTTGAAAGACTTCAGAAAGTGGGATGGCTTTCACAATATCAAAGACTTTTTTAACTTGAGGACTGAGGTTTGCAAAGTATACCATACCTGCTCTTGATTTCACCATTTTTCGGGCTTTGGCAAATATTCGCAACCCAGCACTGGAAATAAAGCTTAAGTTTTGAAGATCCAAAATTAGGGTTTTGATTTCGTTATTTATGGAATCATTAATGGATTTTTCTAACTCTGATGCGGTAACAGCGTCGAGTTTTCCATTTAGTCTGAGATGTAAGGTGTCAGGTTTGGATGGTTCTATCTGGATTTGTAATGACATAATTTTCTCTGAGTTTAAAATGTTGATTTTTAAGGAGTTTTGGTAATAGTTTGATAGACTGTTAACAAGTTTTTTCCGTTACGATATTCGTATTCAAGGCGATCGCTAAGTTCTTGTACTAAATATAAACCTAGTCCACCGATGCTGATTTCATCTGGTTCTAGAGACATATCAGGTGGTTTGATTTCCACTAAGGGATTAAATGGTTTACCACTATCTTCAAAGCTCATAGATAAGGTGTTGGTGCTAATCTTAATTCGGATATGAATTGGTTGATTATGACTATTTTCGTAGCCATGTTGAATAATATTGACTAACACTTCTTCCACAATTAACTGAGCATCTTCAATTAATTCTACTATAAGACTTTCTTTTTGTAATATCTCGCCCACTCGTTGTTTAACCAATTCTAATTCGGTTAATTCGCTGTTGATAGTGATTAACTGTTCCACTATTTTTGTTTCCTGGAAAAATGGGCTTGATGGTAAATATTGTAAAGTTAATATAGTCATATCATCTGATTGGGGGGCATCTTCGATAAACTGTTGATGAAAATGTTGTATGGTGCGGATAGCTTTGGCTGGATTGGTGGGAGGATAGTTGGTAATGGTTTCGATTAAATATGCTTCTGAAAATAAATCTCCGTGGGGATTCATCGCTTCCGTAATGCCATCTGTATACAAGATAATTATATCATTGCTGCTGAGTATATATTCTGTTTGAGGAAATTCTGCGTCTTCATATAGTCCTAATGGTGGTCCGGTCTCTGATTCTAGCAATTGCACTTGTCCAACACGCACTAATAAGGGTGCATCATGACCGCCACTTGCATAGAGGATTGTACCATTGTGGAGATTGATAATACCGCAAAATAAAGTGACAAATAAGCACTCATCGTTATCACGACATAAGGAACTATTAACGGATTCTAGAATCTCTGTTGGGCTGGTGATAGTAACTTTAGCAATAGTACGAATTAGGGTGACGGTTTGTGCCATCAGTAGTGCTGCGGGTACACCTTTGTCGGCAACATCACCAATAATTATACAGAGGCGATCGCTATCTAAATAAAAAAAGTCGTAAAGATCGCCTCCTACCATTCGCGCTGGTTTGAGTAAAGCAGAAATTTCATAGCGCCGATTTGGTCCATCAGTAACGTTGATTTTCGGCAACATAGTTCGCTGAATTTGACTAGCGATCGCTAATTCACTTTCTAGTTTTTGTTTAGCGGCTGTGGTTTCTTGGAGTTCTTGAATGCGATTTTTCAAGGAATCACGTAAAATACGAAAAGCGATCGCTAATCTACCTACCTCATCTCGGACTGTCACAGTGGGTAATGTCGTGTCTAAATTCCCACTAGCCATATCCTCTGTACTCAGAATCAGTTCTCTGAGTGTTTTAGTAGTATGATGCGACATAAAAACAATTACCAACCCCATCAAAATCATATCTTTAATCATTGATATTGCCATCAACAAAAAATACTGATTTTCTCTCGTCTGCATTTCTGAATTGGTAAGGAGAATACCCATTGTCCAATGCAGGTATGGTAACTTCCTAGCAACAATGACACCTTCTGGTTGAGAGATAATTTTAGCTATAGGTTGATTAAAATCTAGATTCTTTTTAGATAGAAAAGACATCACTCGATCAGGATGTCCAGGAGAGACAATCCATTTCTGTGGAGATCGAGAAATTAAAAAAGGATCTCCTATATCTACTTGATTAATCCCATCATTAAAATTAGGCTTTTGTTTAATTAAAGAAGATAACCAATTTAAAGAAAGTTCCACCCCAACCACACCAATATTTTCTCCTTGGCGAAAGGGCGCACAATAAATTATTGAATGATGAGATGTATAAGCTTGACTCCAGAATGGTTTAGTGATTATCTTTTTAATAGGACAATGATTGAATAATAAACTTGCAGTTATTTCATCCAGATTAGTACGTTTTTGCTGACGATTGTAGCGAAATCCATAATCAACTGTTGTTTTTGTGGAAGGTGACAACCAAGCCACAGTTACAGACTTAATTTCCGATTGTTCCTTAATCAAATTTTGAGCCAAAAGGGGGATATTTTCAATATCTTGATTAGAGTCTACAATCAGTTGAGTATTTCTTTCTAGCGATCGCACAACCTCCTCAATCTCTATTGCTGTTTTATCAATATGAGTCCGTGATAGATTAGCTATCCAAAATACCAGATTTTGCTGCACCACTCCCCGCATATGCCAATATGACAAAGCATAAATGACAATAGCCGCCACAGTGCAACCAAATATTAACCGATGAGTAATACTTTTAAAACCAAACAATGTTAACACCTTAAAAGAAGACAACAGATAACAATTATAGAATACAATAATTTTATGTCCACATAGGTTAACTTTGTTTGTGTAGACGCAATTCCTAATTGCCTTAATTGTCCTTATTATCAATAAATTAAATCAAGAAATCTAAAAATATAAACATCAAACTCCATCCTGTACATCCTCAAATCCTGAATATTATCTCAACTTCACTCGATAAGCACCTGATTCAGACAAAAATCTTAATCTATGAACAAAACCCCAAGAATTCCCATACCTCCAGAAGTCAGAACCTACGTTTTCCAAAGAGACAGAAATCAATGTCAAAGCTGCGGTAAAACTTCCCAAGAAACTCACCTCAGCATTGATCATATTATCCCCTTATCTCATGGAGGAAAAAACGATATTAGTAACTTACAAACACTCTGCTTAACCTGCAACCAACATAAAACTGATAAAATTGACCATCGTTTTCGGCGATATTTTGACACCTAGCTAAACTTATAGCAGAAGGCAAGAGACTTTCTTGCAAAAAGCAATAGTAAAAACCTGGCTATGATTGGGGTTCAAGGATCAATCATGTCCTAATCATCCTAGCTACAGCTATAGCTTACCTGAAGATAGAGACAACAATGTTTTGTGCCTATTTCGCCCCTTAATCCCCCAACTTTGAGGGACTTTCATAGAACAAAAAGTTTTCCGCCTCCCTCCTGGCCTATACTATAAAATCGGTATTACCTCTGCGTCCTCTGTGCCTCTGTGGTTCGTTCAATGCCTTTAAACCATTCAGTTATCCCATCAGCTAAAGTTTTAGCCATTTTCCTTTGTACTTGAGGATTAACTATTTGTTCAAATTCATCAGGACTACTCATAAAACCCAACTCTAATAATACCGCCGGTGCAACATGAGGACGAGTTAAGGCTAAATTATTCCAAAAGACACCGTAAGAAGGTTGACCGAGTTTTTTAACTACGTAATTATGTAAAAATATGGCTATGCCGTGGGATTGGGGATGATACCAAAAAGATCCAAATCCTTTGGTGTTTTCTGCATCACCATTATCTGGTAAAGAATTATAATGAATAGAAAGAGCGATCGCTGGTTCTTCCTTATTAATAATCATTTGACGTTCCACCAAAGACACATCCCGATCATCTTCTCTAGTCATCACCACCTTAGCACCCCGCTTCAGTAACTCATCCCGCAGTAATTTAGAAACAATCAAATTCACATCTTTTTCTAAATATCCCGTTGGACCACTCGCACCAGATTCTTTACCACCATGACCAGGATCGAGTAAAATCTTCATCCCAGATAAAGGTTGCTTTTTAGTCTCAACATTTGGTGCATGACGTAAACTTAACACCAAGGTTGTATTATCATATCTCAGCTTATAGCCCCACTGTTGGAGTTTTTTAAGGTTAAAGGTGTATTTTACCCGTCCAGGCTTAACCTGTTGCCAATCTAGGCGAGAAATGAGGGGATCATCATCTAAACGAATTGTATCCGTTTGGGCTGTAGTATTGTAGAGAGTCAGAGTAAAAACACGATCCCCTTGTTCCACACTCACAGGTACAGGCATTTCCAAAGGAAAACGTATTTCCGTTTCCTTAGCAAGTTGACGATATCCAACACTGCGAATTACTGTTTGTGGGGGAACTGCACCAGGGAGAATTTTAGTTTCTTTACTATTAATCCATGCCCCATAGTCTAAGCGTAACCATTCACCTTCTTTACCTGTAACCGTTGCCCTAGTTGCTTGTGGTAATGGTGTTAGTCGAGAATAATCTGTACTAGGACCAGTACGGGCTGTTCCTGATGCGGCTGTTACCTCCACCACCCCTAACTGTTGAAGTGTTAAAATTTCTACTTTTCCCACACCCACTTGAGTAATAGTATTACCATTCAATGTCAAACTAAACTCAGGTTTTCCCAAATCTCCAGCCTTAGCAATACTTGTACAACCTTCATATTTACTAATATTAGAAACTGTAGCCTGATTTCGCCCAGTTAAAATACTAGAATTAGGAGGTAATTGTGCCTGTGGTGATTGGGGTGACAAAAGAATCGTTTGATTAGCTAACTTCACAGAGACATTAGCTTGAGGAGGTGCAACTGCGCTAAAACAAATTTGTTCTCCTGGTAATCTAGTAATATCCACAGCAGGAGTTAGTGAATTTTGGGCAAACCCTAACCCTTCCGGTAACAGAGGTTGAGTAGAAATCCGTTTAACTTTAATCTCTCGTTCTTGACTTTGGTAACGAATTTTAAATGTATTTTCCCCTAACTGCAAGGGAAAACTAGGGGAAAAATGTCCAGCTTGACTGCGTTTAATAGGTTTACCATTAATCAGGACTTGTCCAGTTGCTGGTGCAGTACCGATAAAAAATATTTTTTCTGCCCTAGTTTCGTGGTTGGCTGGGGGATAAACTACTACAAATGATGATTGTGCAAACGCAATGCTAGGGCTGGAAATCAAGCTAAATATTGCTAATCCTAAAAATTTTTTCACGGCTAAAATTACCAACAAAGACTAAAAATATTAATATCCTATTTCATCATCTTAAACCACTCTGTTACACCATCAGCTAATGTCTTAGCTATTTTTTGCTGTTGTTGAGGGGTGAACATATCTTCCAAACCATTCATATTATTGATCAACCGAAATTCTAATAATATTGAAGGTGCAGCAGAGGGACGAGTTAGGGCTAAATTATTCCAAAACACGCCAGATGAAGGTTCACGGGTTTTGTTGACTATATAATTGTGTAAAAATACTGCCAGATTATGTGCTTGGGGATGATACCAAAAACTCATTAAACCTTTAGTATTGTAACTTTGATCAGGTAAAAAGTTGTAATGAAGAGAAAGAGAAATAGCAGGTTTTTCTTGACTAATTATCTTCTGACGTTCCACCAAAGAAACATCTTGATCATCATCCCTTGTCATGACCACGATTGCACCTTGCTTTACCAACTCATCCCGTAATAACTTCGATAATGCCAAATTTACATCTTTTGCTACATACCCCACCCCCTTTGAACCAGATTCTTTACCACCATGACCAGGATCAAGTACAATTTTGATACCAGATAAGGGTTGACGATGGCTATTTTTAAGCTGGGGTGGATGTCGTAAACTTAAAACTAAAGTTGTTTGGTCATATCTGAGCTTATAACCCCAATGTTGATAATTTTTGAAGTTAAAAGTATATTTAACCTGTCTAGGGCTAACTTGTCGCCAATCTAGACGAGAAATAAAAGGGTTATCATCCAAGCGAATTGTATCCGTTTGGGCAATGGTATTGTAAAGAGTGAGACTCAAGAAATTATTTCCCTGTTCTACACTCATGGGTACAGCAGTTTCTAAAGGGAAAAAAATTTCTGTCTCATTAGTCAATTGCCGATAACTCAGACTACGAATAACTGTTTGTGGTGTAACCACACCTGATATAATTTTAGTCTCCTTGCTATTAATCCAAGCACCATAATCTAAGCGCAACCATTCACCTTCTTTCCCGGTAACATTTGCCCTAGTCCCCTGTGGGAGTGGCGTAAGTCTTGAATAGTCGCTACTTAGTCCTGTACGAGTAACACCTGATTCTGATGCAATTTCCGCAACTGGTAAATTTGTGGGTGAGAGAAACTGAATTTTACCTAAACCAGTTTGAGTTATTGTTTGATCATTAAGTTGTAAATTAAATCTTGGTTTCCCTAAATCAGCAGCATTTGCGACTGTTGTACAGCCTTGGTATTTGGTAAGAGTAAATAAATTAGGCTGGTTTAACCCTGTCAAAACACTTGAATTAGCAGGTAATTGTGCCTGTGCAGGTTGGGGTAAAAGGGCAACAGTTTGATTAACCAGATTAACCCAGACAGTAGCTTGAGGTGGTGCAATGGCACTAAAACAAATTAATTCTCCTGGTAATCTGGCAATATCAGCCACCGGAGTTAAAGAATCTGTAGCAAAGCCTAACCCTTGAGGTAACTCAGGTAGATGAGATATCCTAATGATCTTAATCTCTTGTTCTTGATTCTCATAACGGACTTTAAATAAATTTTCTCCCAACTGTAAAGGAAAACTAGGAGAAAAATGTTCCGTCTTGCTACGTTTAACTAGCGTACCATTAATAAAAAATTGCTCTTGTGGTGGTGCAGTACCGATAAAAAATATTTTTTCTGTGCTGGTTTGATAGTTTTGGGGGGGAAAAACTACTAAAAGAGATTCTTGTGCTAATGCAACGGAGGAGGTAGACAAAAAACTAAATAATACTAATCCTAAGACTTTTTTCAAGGTAAAACACAGAAGATTTCAAAATAGGGACTGTGGCACAATAGCCAAGATGGTATCAAACATGAATGTAACAGTGGCAATACATTGGCCTCAAATAATGGAATTCAGTCATGGGGTAAAATGTATCCTGCATACAAGCCTCCAAAATTGCCTACACAAATTCTCCTCTGTGGAGACGCAATCTATATTTTAGAAGTTGCTAAAAATTGAAAATACTATGACTAAGTTTATCTTTGTAACTGGGGGCGTTGTTTCCAGTATTGGTAAAGGCATTGTAGCAGCAAGTCTAGGACGTTTGCTCAAATCACGGGATTATTCAGTTTCCATTCTCAAACTTGATCCCTATATTAATGTTGATCCTGGTACTATGAGTCCCTTTCAACATGGGGAAGTTTTTGTTACTCAAGATGGTGCGGAAACGGATTTAGATTTGGGACATTATGAACGTTTTACCGATACTTCCATGTCTCGGTTAAACAGTGTTACTACTGGCTTGATTTACCAGTCAGTAATTAATAAGGAACGCCGGGGAGACTATAATGGCGGTACTGTTCAGGTAATTCCTCATATTACCAATGAAATTAAAGACAGAATTCTTAGAGTTGCTAAAGAAACTAATCCCTCCGCCGTAATTACGGAAATTGGGGGAACTGTGGGTGATATTGAATCACTACCATTTTTAGAAGCAATTCGCCAACTGCGGAAAGAAGTAGGAAAGCGAAACGTTCTGTATATGCACGTTACTCTGTTGCCTTGGATTGCTGCGGCGGGAGAGATGAAAACTAAGCCTACACAACATTCTGTTAAGGAACTTAGATCAATTGGCATTCAACCAGATATTTTAGTATGTCGGAGCGATCGCCCCATCTCTATCGGCTTGAAACAAAAATTATCAGAGTTTTGCGACGTACCTGTAGAATGTGTCATTACCAGTCCAGATGCCCGTAGTATCTATGAAGTCCCAGTCATTTTAGAACGGGAAGGACTAGCCGAACAAGTTCTCGACCTACTGCAAATGCAGCAACGCCAACCCAACTTAAAGCAGTGGGAAACAATGGTCGAACGGATGTATAATCCTAAATACAGCGTTGAAATCGCCATTGTCGGTAAATATGTCCGTTTGAGTGATGCCTATCTTTCTGTTGTTGAGTCTTTACGTCATGCTGCTATTGCGACTAATGGCGATTTGCGGTTACGTTGGGTAAACTCAGAAACCTTAGAAAACGAATCAGCAGACAAATATCTCTCCGGCGTTGATGGTATCATTGTTCCCGGTGGTTTTGGTAGTCGAGGCATAGATGGAAAAATTGCCGCCATTAAATACGCCCGCGATCGCCAAATTCCCTTTTTAGGTTTATGCTTAGGAATGCAGTGTTCCGTCATTGAATGGGCGAGAAATGTCGAAGGCTTACCTAACGCCAACAGTGCAGAATTTGACCCCTACACAGACGATCCGGTTATTAACCTGTTACCAGAACAACAGGATGTAGTTGACTTAGGCGGAACAATGCGTTTAGGGCTTTATCCCTGTCGCATACTTCCCAACACCTTAGCCTTCCAACTTTACGAAGAAGAAGTGGTTTATGAACGCCACCGCCACCGTTATGAGTTTAACAATGTTTATCGCAATCAGTTGTTAGAGTCCGGTTATTTGGTCAGTGGCACATCTCCCGATGGTAGACTAGTGGAAATTGTCGAATATTCCAAACATCCCTTCTTTATCGCTTGTCAATTCCACCCCGAATTTCAATCTCGCCCCAATACACCCCATCCTTTATTTAAAGGATTTATGAGCGCAGCAATTTCTCAATCCCACTCTCCCAACAGCACACCCAAACCAGTTAAAGTTTCTTAGTTGTCGGTTGTTACTGCTGCCCTTAACCCTCGGAAAACTTATAAATAAAACACACAATTGTTATAATTCTGGGTAAAATTACTTTAGGATAAGGCAAAATGTGTGGTCAATTCTGAGGGAATTTTGTGGCACACTGGGTTAAAATTCAGTATCAGAGAAAAGAGTATATAGTTGATTTAGACTTTGTAAATACTTTTTGTTATGAAAAGAATGGCAGAGTTACCTTTTGGTTGCCTAACAGTTCTACAACGATAATAATTAACCCCCAAAGTAATTGGGAAGACTATCAGAAAATAATCTCCTATTTAGAGTCTATTAAGGATTTAAAATTAGATGATTCCTATTGGGTAACAATAGATTATGAAAAAAATAAATAGGGTTTGCTGAAAAAGTCGAAAAAAACTTTGAGGAGAATTGAGTAGGTAGTCAAGCAGAAATAAAGATAAGATTTTGTTGTGTAAACTTCACTAAATAATCAAGTTCACTAATCAAATCAGGTAAAAAAGACGTA
>JBJTUF010000148.1:0-10975 GCA_046080565.1 Cuspidothrix sp.
TTTAGGTGTATTTTGTAGAATTCAGGTAACATTATCAATAGATAGTCCTTATTGAGAATAGTGGGGCTATCTTTTTTTACCATAAATCGGTACAATTTTCACCTGATAAGCTGTTTAGGTTATTTCGTCATCCCCTCAGCACTTTTACCCAAATTGCTTTTTTAGTTGATGCCTACAGAGGGGAACTTAAAGAAGAAAAATATGACTTACTGACTTACGCATTATTTATTTTATTCTTTCCTCAATTAATTGCTGGTCCAATTTTACGCCATGATGAATTAATCCCAGAATTGCGTAAAATGAAAACCTTTATCTTTTCTGCAGAAAACTTCGCTATAGGACTCGCAGTATTCACCTTTGGTTTAGCGAAAAAAATCATTATTGCTGATACCTTAGCTCAATGGGCAACTCCAGTATTTAATAATGCTGATAGTCTCACATTTATAGAAGCCTGGGTAGGGGCTTTATCTTACACATTTCAGCTATATTTTGATTTCTCTGGTTATTCAGATATGGCTGTGGGATTGGGTTATATGTTCAATACTAATCTTCCTGTTAACTTTAATTTACCTTATAAAGCCACTTCCATTACTGATTTTTGGCGACGTTGGCATATTACCCTTTCCAACTTTTTACGAGACTATTTATACATTCCTTTGGGTGGAAGTCGCAAAGGCGAAATCAGAAGATATACGAACTTAATTATTACTATGCTATTAGGTGGTTTATGGCATGGTGCAGGATGGACATTTATTATCTGGGGAGGTTTACAAGGTTTATTATTATCAATCAATCATGGTTGGCGTAAATTTAACATTAAAATCCCAGCATTTCCAGCTTGGATAATGACATTTTTGATGGTGATTATTGGTTGGGTAATTTTCCGCGCTCAGAATTTGGGCGATGCGATCGCACTTCTCAAAACTATGTCAGGAATGAATGGGTTAGTTATTCCTGGTGCAACCGGAGGTAAACTATCTATGTTATCTCAAGTTGGTATTCAAGTTCAAAACTGGAATAAACTAACTTATTTACCTGAATTTTGGGGTCAAAAATCTTTAAGTTTTTTGGTTTTATTTGCATTAACAATTGTTGTTGCTTTTGTTCCCAATACCCAAGAAATTACTAATAAAATGACTTTTAATAAATGGTGGGGGATTGGTATTGGTTTATTAGCTGGTTATTCCATACTATCCTTAAACCGTGTTTCCGAATTTCTCTATTTCCAATTTTAGAAAATATTATCCTCTAATTTACTATGAATAATATTCCTTCATCTGATTTAACTAATGATCGTGATACAAAATCGAGTCGGCCAAATCATCATCCTCAGTTTAATAAATGGCTATTAGTAACCGTAGCTATATCTATATTGATAGTGGTAAGTGTTAATTTTTTGGTTGATCCCTATGGAATATATAAAACTCCCAACTTTTTCGGAATTAATCATGAAAAGCCACAAAAAAACCTCAATGATCGTCTATTTAAGACTATTGATATTATTCGTATTCAACCCTTGACTATATTTTTAGGTTCATCAAGAACTAAGCAAGGTTTAGATCCTGATCATCCGGCTTTATCTAATAGTCAACCCGCTTACAATCTAGCTGTTGATGGTGCTAATCCTTACGAAATGATGCGCTATTTAGAACATACTATTAAAAATCAACCCAATCTTAAAGAGGTAATTCTGGGAATTGATTTTTTCATGTTTAATCAATTACTGGGTAATCAACCAGGATTTGATGAAAGTAGGTTAGAAAAAACTTATGTAACTCCTGCTGATATCATGAACTCTCTATTTTCTGTAGATACTTTAGATGTAAGTAAGAAAACAATATTAGCTAGTTTAAATAAATCTGATAAAGATATATCCTATGGTGAGAATGGATTTTTCCCCATACTGGATATAAAGATGGAGGTAGTAAATGGAGATTCAGTAACGCCATTAATGTGTACTTTAAGTTCCATCACACATACAAATTGTCTGATAAATATTTTGATAATTTCCGAAAAATTGTCAATATTTGCAAAGAAAACAATATTAAACTCATAGTTTTTATATCTCCTTCTCATGCTATTCAATGGGAATCTATTAAAGTTACAGGAGAATTCAAAACTTGGGAAAACTGGAAACGGAAAGCAGTAGAAGTCACTCCGATTTGGGATTTTTCTGGATATAATTCCATCACTACTGAAACTTTGCAGGATGTAATGGAAAATTATGCTGATAGTTCCCATTACGCTAAACCAGTTGGTGATTTAGTTCTTAATCGCATTCTTGGTTATCAAGAAAATAAAGTACCAGCAGATTTTGGTATTTTAATTACTCCAGAAAATATTGAATCGCATTTAGCTAAAATCCGTGCAGATAGGGAAGAATGGGTCAAAAATAACCCAAATGAATTAAAATTAGTACAGGATTTAGAAAAGTAGTTTGTAGAGAATAAAAACCAGAATGATAGAAAGCCGAAAAAATAAATATCCTACGTTGATGACATATTAACCATCATGTGCTTTAACTAAGATGAGATAATGATATGAGTAATTCAAGTTTATCTGAATTAAATAATCCTGAAAAACCAGATTTTAAACAATCTGATAATCATTTTCAGTTTAATAAATGGTTGTTATCAACTGTAGCTATATTGATATTAATCATAGTAGGGTTTAATCTGATCGTCGATCCTTACGGAATTTATAAAAGTCCCAATTTTTTGGGTATTAATCATGAAAAACCTAAAAAAAAATTCAACTGATCGTTTATATAAAGCTATTGATGTTATTCGGATTAAACCAGTAACTATATTTTTAGGAACATCAAGAACTAAACAAGGTTTAGATCCTAATCATCTAGCTTTAATTAATTATCAACCTGTTTATAATCTCGCTCTTGATAGTGCTAATCCCTATGAATTAATGCGCTACTTAGAACATACTATTACAAATCAACCTAATTTGAAAGAAGTAATTTTTGGGATTGATTTTTTTATGTTTAATGAACTCAACAAGAGTCCAGCAGGTTTTGACGAAAGCAGGTTAGAAAAAACTTATTTAATTCCTGCTGATATTATGAACTCTCTCTTTTCATTGGATACTTTTGAAGTCAGCAAGGAAACAGTTTTAGCTAGTTTAAAAAATCCTGATAAAAATAAATATTATTATGGTGTTAATGGTTTTGCACCTTATCTTCAAGCTAAAGATGGCAAAACTAGAGGGAACTTTGAATACTCTATTGGCTTGTACTTAAAGACTTATTATAAATATAAATTATCTGATAAATATGTTCAAGATTTTCAGAAAATTGTCAATCTTTGCCAAAAACATAATATAAAATTAATTGTTTTTATTTCTCCTGCTCATGCTACTCAATGGGAAGCAATTAGAGCAGCAGGAAAATGGGAAACATTTGAAACTTGGAAAAGAAAAGCAGTACAACTAACTCCTGTTTGGGATTTTTCTGGATATAATACTATCACTAATGAAGAAATTAAGGATGTCATGGAAAATTATCCCGATAGTTCTCATTACACCCCATAGTCGGTAATTTAATCCTTAATCGCATTCTTGGTTATCAAAAAAAAATAAAGTACCAGCAGACTTTGGTGTTTTGGTGACTCCAGAAAATATTGGATCGCATTTAGCTAAAATTCGTAAAAATAGAGAAGAATGGGTAAAAAATCGCCCAAATGATTTAAAGTTAGTAGAAACTTTACAAAAGAAATTTTTTGATAATTTAAGGAAAGATCCTAATCATACTAATAGAGATAATTAATTAGTTGATTGTAAAAATACTTAACAAAGAAAGAGATTTTTGTTGTAATTATTTACAATATTTCAGTTTGTAACTATTTTGTGCAACCTCAAGGAATATGCCTTTAGACTAATTCCCATATAGACATGATTGAGATAGGAATAAAGGCAAATGTGTTTAGCAAATATGTTTGGTCATGAGTTTGTAGTTGGTGTTTCCTTCATAGCTTCTATTTTGGGTTTATTGTTGCTGTGGAATAGCAATAAGGAAACAGATGAAGCACAAGCAACAGAAGAGAGTCTATTAAGAATGAGTTTTACTTACTGGCTAGTCTATTGTATCACTTTTGGCATTGAGAAAGTATTTTTATTTGACTGGGAAACTGTAATTGTAACTTTGAAAATTACTACAGCTTTGTCATATTTTTTAACATTTTCTTGTATCCTCAGTTTGCCATTACATAAATTTGCGGTTCATAAAATTGAAGAATAAATGAGCAAAAGTCAAGGTTAGAAACTAATTTAGCTCTAACCTTGCTATTTGTAGATTCATCATTCAGACCAGTCTCATAGCAATAGCGATCGCATTTTCTAATTCATCCTGTAGTAAAGTTGTGAGGATAAACACCTCTTGCACAGTCTTACCATGACGAGCAATGATTTTATAACCGCCGCGAATGGGTACAGACACACGCAACTGCATTTTTGGTGCATGACCTCTCACTCTACCAATCACCGCAGGTGTGACAGTGCCAATACCATCCTGTTGACACAAACGTTCTAAAATAGGAATTAGACCAGGAATATGGGTCGAATGATTCCATACCAGTCTGCTATCGGTTGATTTAGACATGATATTAAGCTGCTTCCAAGGGAGCCATTGTCAAACCAGCGCGACGCAGTTGTTGATGGTACAATTCTGCTGGTTCTTGTGGTCCTGTCCAGACAATAGCTTGTCCTTCATAGTGTACCTGATTGGTTAGTTCCCAAGCGCGATCGCTCGACATTCCGGGAATATACTTCATTAAGCACTCAGCGACGTGCTGAAATGTATTGAAATCATCATTCAACACAATCACCTTATAATTAGGATACGTTTTCCGAGTTACTTGATTAACCCGATCAGGTGTCACAGTTGGCGCTGATGCCATAGTATATACATCTATAATTCTTGTCACCATAGAGAAATCAATCAAAAACGACGTTTTACAAACTAACACTACAAATATCTAGTTTAATCCATTGCTGGCTGGGTTAGTAGTCTGATAGAAGCTGAATATCACTAAATTCGCTGGCTATAATTGGTAAAAATATCAATTCACATTGATCATGTCATTGAAACTTGATCTTTTAATCAATTAATTTATAATATCCAAAATATAATGTAACTCAGAATATATAAATATAATGTAATACCAATTCTCTGTGAAGTTGCGCTATATTTTCGTAGGGGTAATACCCTTAGGTAAGCAAGCTACATGAATTGCCCATACAATGTATAATTCGCCAATCTATTTATCATGAATAACCAAATAATAGAAAATTATTGGCAAGCTTATTTAGTAACACTTACAAATAATTCACCAGCCAATAATAAATATGATATCAGTCAATTTGGTGATACTTCTTTTTTAGCAAATCAACTTAGTGATTTAGTTGTCAAAGGAATCAAAACTGCAACTTGTTCAGCTTTATGGGAATGGGAAGCAGAAGGTAGTCCACTTCCTGAAGTGGGATTAAAAGCAATTGTCATTGATGGTAATGAACAACCAATTTGTATCATTGAAATAACCCAAGTAAGCATTAAACCCTATATTGATGTTGATGCCCAGTTTGCTTATAATGAAGGTGAAGGCGACCGTTCACTGGAGTTTTGGAGACAAGAACACTGGAACTATTTTTCGCGTGTCTTGCCCAAAATAGGTAAATATCCAATACCGGAAATGCTATTGGTGTGTGAATATTTTCGTGTTGTGTATAAGTAGCAAGTACCCTTAATTCTCAATTTCTCGCAGATTAATTTGTAATTAAGGTACACTACCTGATTTTATAATTAAGCTCTTTACAGTAGAAGCTGTTGCTTCTGGTTTACCAGATCCAGGGAAAACTAAAATACTCTTGACTTCAGGATTATTAACTAATTCTTTGAAACGATGGAATTGTGTTTCTGTAATGGCAATTCCTGCCGAATTTTTCACATAATTTAGTTCTTCTTGAAAATTAGCATCGTTGTAAGCTTGAATAAATACTCGATCTACCTTCCATTGTTCCCAGTCAGCAGCAAAATATCGTTTTGCCCAATAGGGATTATGATGACAAATATCAAAACTAACAGTCGGGTTAGCTTGTTTCATCCCAGCAATCATTTGTTTCACAAAAGCAGTTAATTTACTTGTCCGATCTACTTTTCCCGGTAATTCAGCATGATAACCTAAATAATCATCCCATTGCACAGCATCAATTTTCGGATCCTTTTTCACAAATTCAACGAGAATATTTTTAAATAAATTCGCAACTTTGGGCATTTCTACATCTAAAACATAATGTTCAATTCCTGAATAGGTTTTATCTATGCCCGGTACAATCCATTTTTGAGAAATTGCTAAATCAAAGATTGGACTATTTTTATCTATTTTAATCCCTTTTTCAAAATAAGCATGGACTTGCATTCCCTGTTTATGTGCCTCATCAATTAACCAATTTAGCCATTGGTCTTGAAATAAATTAGGACAACTTTTAAAACCTAGAGTTTTTTGCATCACCTCACTATTATACATAGTGCAACCATTACCCCAAACACCATGAATAATAGTATTAAATCCTTGTTGATGATAATAACGGACTCTTTGGCGAATAGTTTGTTCATCGGCGTTATTAGTAACTTGATAACGACTTAAATAAATACCTCTAATTACTTTTTTTTGCCAAGGAGTTTGAGGAGATGAGGTATTGGAGGGTAGGATAGTTTTGATAGGAGTAGGAGAGATATTAACAGGAGTGGAGACAATAGGGGTAGAAGTTGGTGCAGCAATGGGACTGGAAGTTAATAGTGGGATGATGGTTTTAACTGCACTAGGAGTTGTCACAGGGATGGGAGTAAAATTTAAAATAGGAATAGTGATTTGTTGATTTGGAGGTAAAAATTTGGTCAGATCAAAATTTCCTCGCTGGGTAAATAACCAATAACCTCCTCCTGCAATCACTAAAATCAGAGAAAAAGGAATATTTGCACATCCACATCCAGTAGGTTCTGTTTTCTTCTGTGACATAATGAAATAATGATGAATAGTAGTCTTGTTTAATTTACAGGACTTAATATTTAATTTTTTAATTATTCATCTAGGATACTATATAATCAGAACTTGTAAAGATTCCGGTGTTTTCAATCCTGTGAAACAGCTAGTTTAAAAATTGAATTTTGTTTATTGGCACACCTTTAGTTGTAATAAGGAATAAAAATATAAGTAAGTAGATGAGATGCTTTGCTAGTGAGAACTTCAATCCTCAAATGAGGAATAAAATCCTCACTACAAACTTTGAATTATTCAGTCGGTTCTACTTAGGCGTTACAGATATCTTATTGAAAATCAAAAATCATATCTACTCTACAGAAATCCTTATTAAGAATCGTTTGTAGTGATCTTATTATTACCTAAAACCTAAAACCTAACACCCAATATTATTTATGAGTTATTGTCTTAATCCCCTGTGTTCCCATCCAGAAAACCCTGAGAATATGAAAGTGTGTCAAACTTGTGGCACAAAATTATTTCTCAAGGAACGCTATCGAGCCATTAAACCTATTGGACAAGGTGGTTTTGGCAGAACTTTTCTAGCGGTTGATGAGGATAAACCATCTAAACCTGCTTGTGTGATTAAGCAATTTTACCCCCAAGCTCAAGGTACAAATACGGTACAAAAGGCAATAGAGTTATTCAATCAAGAGGCTGTTCAATTGGATGAATTGGGACAACATCCTCAAATTCCTGAACTTTTGGCATATTGTACCCAAGATGATAGACAGTATTTAGTCCAAGAATTTATTGATGGCATTAATTTATATCAAGAATTGGCTGAAAATGGTGCTTTTAATGAGTCACAAATTCGGCAGTTGTTAAATGATTTGTTGCCAGTTTTGCAATTTTGCCATGATAAAAAAGTGATTCATCGGGATATTAAACCAGAAAATATTATTCGTCGTCGAAGCGATCGCAAATTAGTTATAGTTGATTTTGGGGCAGCAAAATCGGCCACATCCACGGCTCTTAACCGCACAGGTACAAGTATTGGTAGTCCTGAATATGTCGCCCCGGAACAAATGCGCGGAAAGGCACTTTTTGCCAGTGATATCTATAGTTTAGGGGTAACTTGTATTAATTTGTTAACAGAGCGATCGCCTTTTGACTCCTATGATGCCCATAATGCAGCTTGGGTATGGCAACAATATCTCACTACCCCAGTAAGTAAGGAATTAAGTTCCATTATTAACAAAATGGTAGAAACTATCCCCAGTCAGCGCTATCAAAATATTGATCAAGTTCTTCAAGCTTTAGATTTTCAATCTTCATCTGCACTCCCCACACAAATCACCATCCCAACTTCCCGACCTGTTCCTACAGCAAAAACTCCTACTCAAATAGATCAAGAATTGCAAGAAATGAAAACTCAATTTACAGGTATTAAATCTGAAAATAAAACTCCTTCACCAGAAAATAGTCAGAGTAAAGTTAAAAATAAAATAGATCAAGAATTAGAAGAATTAAAAGCTAAATATTTAGATCATGAGTGAATTTATAAGAGAAGATAGGAGGCTTCAGGGCAGCACTTCGACTTCGCTCAGTCACCGGAGGCAGGAGGAAAAGCCTTGTTATATATATGTTTTAAGGATTCATGATATTCTAATTATCTTGGCTACAGCCATATCAAACAAAACTTACCCACAAGTCATTGTTTTGTGCATCTTCATACAGAATTGGTATAGCTCCTGAAAATGCTACAAGATGGATTTTTTCATCAATTCCTCTACTTGAGCAGCAACTAAAGGATGGGGATCTGTTTTCAAATAGGGTAAAATTTCTTGAATCACTTGCCCAGAAACCACACTTAGATAAGAAATAGCAGCTTCCCGTACAAAGCCAGTAGGATGCCGTAAAGTTGCTAGAATTTCCTCAGCACTAATGCGAATATGGGCAACTTGAGCAAAATGAAAACAACAAGCCAAACACCAATCAGAAAGTAAGTTACCCAATGTAATTAACTTCCGTACACGATTCGCTACAATCATATCCTCTTGTTGATCATGTTCTGGCATTTTTTCTCGTCCAACAATACCATGCTCTTTGAGATGGCGAAGTTTTTCCTCTGGTGAACGGCGATCTAAAATATGCAGTAATAATGATTTAGAAGATAACTTGATGGTGTGATCTAATATCTCCAAACCTCGAGCTAAACTAACTACTGATTCAGATTGAATATTTAAGGATGCGGCTTGAATCTTAGCTGGAGAATAAATTAATTTTAGTAGTAATAATAAGCGATTTTTAATGTCAATTTCCACTTCTAAAAGAGCGTTTTGTAATAATTCACCAATAGCTATTAGTCGCTCATGATGATGGTAACTTTCTAGAGAATTGAGCATTTGTAAGTCTATATACGCCGTATAAATTTCTCCTAAAAATTCCAATTCTTCCTTAATTAAGGCTTCTATTTTAGTTTCTTCAAAACTATTGATGACGTGATTGTTTTCTGATTGTTGATTGATTTTAATTAAGCTGCGAAGAATATATTCTCTGGTGCTACCCCAAGATGTTTCTAGATTTAGCCATAAACTTTTTTGTGCTTCTGGCGTAGCAATTTGGGCAATCGTCCGCCAAGCGTGCATTCGCACCACATCAAGGCTATAAATATTTGTTGCTAGTTGTAATAATAAATGTAGTCCTTCATTTTCTAATCGTACTAAAGAACGGATGGCGGTAGCGCGGGTAGATTTGTATGATAATGCTGCTAATAATGCAGGATAATATGCTTCTAATTTAGTTGCAGCAATCATTTCTAAAACAGCACAACGTACTGACAAGGATTTATCTGTTAATAACTTGGGAATATGTTCTCCCAGTTCTTGCAAATCTACAGATTCTCTAAAAGCTTTGATAGCGTTAATCCGTTCTTGTTCTTGGGAATGGGTTAACATTTCCTGGATGGTAGTTGTAGCGGCTACTCTTTGATCAGTTGTTCCTTGACGTAACAATAAAGCCGCCGCCGTAGCCCGAATTAGGGAATGTTGTTGAGGGTGAAGATACTTGTCTAACAGAGTCAAATTAGGATTGCTGTCAGCTAACCAAACGTAACGTAAAGCGAGGGCAAATACCTCCGGTGCAAATGTGTCTGGAGAGTCTTCTAATAGTGGACGAACAGCGTTTATATAGACTGGGTTTGCACCTGCTAACAACATCACCTCCAGACTTTTAGACTGTAACTCTGGTGGTAATTGTGGCAATAATGGAGCTAAAACCTCGGCTGCACCTGGGAGATCAATTTGGGCTAAAAGTTCCACACAAGCGCCTTTATCGGCTTCGTTGCCTGTTTCTACTAAGGCTTTGACTACCCCTTGCTGGAAGGCGCGTAAACCAACATTAGCTGCGCTAAGTTCTCCTCTTTCGGCACTTAAAACTAATAGATCCACATAGCGCGATCGCAATTCCCAAACTACTTGTAAACAAGTGGCAGCAATAATTACCGTTTCACCCACAAACACCCATTTTTGTATGGGTTGAGGCACATATTGTTCTACGAAAAACAAAGTCACAAAAATTGCTAATCCTGTCAAACCAGAGGAAATAGCTTCTGCTGTACCGCCAGATAATGTTTGAATCCAACTACGAATTTCTTCAGGAATAGGTTGATATAAGACTGGTCCACTACTGACTACGAAGGTATAGCGCAGGAGTTCATCGCAGAATTTTAAACTCACCAAACCCCAAAAAACGGTTTTTGCTTGGATAGTCGGGAAGAAACTTAACAGAGCGATCGCAGATGGCAATAAAAATCCTACAGTAATTGGTAGTAATGCTGCTGTAGAAAATACCTGACGGGATGACAAAAATAGTTAAAATGCAGACAGAATAAGCCTCATAGCTCTCTCACCGCGTTGATAATACTTCCGCTTATTAGGAGATAATCTCAATAATTCTCTAACTAATTCCCGACAATTATCTATAAAATC